>NZ_CP094197.1:77503-112590 GCF_024820135.1 Candidatus Nasuia deltocephalincola | reverse complement strand
TTAAAATACAATAAAAATATTAGCCGAACATTTGCAAATATTGTTATTATTATTCTTTAAAATACAAAAATGTTTATGGAGGTAGACGGAATCGAACCGTCGCCATTCTGATTGCAAAACAAAAACTCTACCCCTGAGATACACCCCCAACATAAGAGAGGAAGGGATTCGAACCCCTGATAGTTTTAAAACTATATATATTTTCTAAATACACGGTATAAACCACTCACCCACCTCCCATTCTATTTTATTTTAGTTTTGATTGTAACAAATAATTGAATTTTTTATAATTAAAATTAAACTTTATTAATAATCCTAAAAAAAAATTAAATATTTTTTTTTTAAAAAAATAAATATGTGAAAATTTTATATTTTTTAAAATTAAAAAATTTATAAAAAAATATATATTAATATTTAAAATAAAATCATTTAAAAGTATGATTTTATATATTAAAATCATACTTTTAAATGATTTTATTTTAAATATTAAAAAAAAAATTTTTTTAAATATAAAATAATTAAAAACATTATTAAATAAGCATTTAAGTAATGTTAATATTTGAAAATAAGAAGTAACTTTATTATAAATTTTAAATAAAAAAAAAAATTTTTTTATAAAATTTATAATAAAGTTTATATTAAATTTAAATATAAAAATTAAAAATTCAAATAAATAAAAATTGAAATAAAAAAATTTTTTAAAATTATATATAAAATATATATTTATAAAATAATATAGAAAAATTTTATATTTTAAAATAAAAATAAAATTAAATTTTAAAAATATAAAATTTTTATCAGGTTCTATAAAATATTTATATTCAAAGAAATTATTTTTAAATCTTACAAAATAAGTTTTATTTTTTAATAAATCATAAAATTTAGTTTGATTAAAAAAAATATTAAAGAATAAATTAAATATTTGTCTTTTTATTTCAAAAAAAAATACATTTTTTAAAACAAAAAAAGAATCAAGATTTTTTATCTCTACTTTAAAATTTAAAAATTCATAAAAAAAATATTTAATAGAAAAATTTAAATCAAATCTAAATATATTTTTATTTATAAAAAATTTTTTAAAAAAAAAATTTTTTTTTATATTAAATAAATAAACATAAACTTCATAAAAATTTCTAATATCATAAAAACTTACTATTTCAAACAACAGAGTATTGGAACGATTAAAATCCAAATTAGAGGTTTTATAATTTAACTTATATGTTATTTTGGATGCATCTTCCTCTAAATGTATTTTTATTATTTTTATAAATTTATAATATGGAAAATTATAAAAATTATTATATATTAAAATTAAACCTTTATTAAATATAGAAAAATATTGAGTTATTTGATAATTTTTCGGCATATCTGGATAAAAATAATTTTTTCTAACAAAAAAACTAAAATAAAATAAAAATGTTTTTAAAAAAAAACCAAAAAATACAATTTTTTTCAAAAAAAATAAATTAAAATTCGGAATAATGCCGGGCGCCCCTATATCGAAAAGGGAAATTTTGTTATTTTTAAAACTTTTAAAAAAATAATAATTAAAAAAATTAAATATTTTTTTATAAAAAATAGAGAAAATGTGAGTTTCTATTCCAAATAAAAAAGAAATTTTTAAAAACATTTATAAAAAATTTTTTTTATACTCATGTACAATTTGTATTAATCTTGCTTCGCTAAAATAATTACCTATAATCTGAAAACCTTGAAAAATTTTAAATTTTTTAAAATTTAAAATTTTAGATGGTATACTAATAGAAGGCAAACCCGTAATATTAGAGATACAAGTATATTTATCAATTAAATTTTTATTTAAGTTAAAATTTAAAGAATCTCAAATATTGCAAGATATTATAGGTAGTGCTACAATATCACAAATAAAAAAAATTTTTTTAAAATTTTCCAAAATTAAAATTCTCATTTTTTTAGATAAAAGAAAAATTTTTTTATTTTTATTACTTGAAATTAAATAGTTTCCTATAAAAAATTTATTTTTAGTATTAATAGATAAACTATTAAAAAAATTTTTTTTATTTAAAAAAAAATAAATTTTATCAAATAAAAATTTATTACTATATTTTGATATATTGGAATATAATTCGGAAGAAGATATTATATTATAAATAGTTGCTAAAAAATCAAAAAAAAAAATATATATAAAAATTATTTTTGCTCCTAAAAATTCAAAATTTAATAAAACATCTTCCATATTAGATCTCACTGAAAAATTATAAATATTATAAAAAAATTTTTTAGAAACACCTATTTTTAAACCTTTTAGTTTTTTATAATCAATTTTATTTAAAAATCAATTCTTATTTAAGTATCTAGTATAATCCTCTTTTACTAAATTAAATGTTGTTTGATCTTTAACATCAAAGCCAGATATAGAATTTAAAACTATAGAGATATTTAAAATATTTTTTGAAAATATTCCAACAGTGTCCATAGAAGAAGAGTAAGAAAACACTCCATACCTGGATATTAGACCATATGTTGGTTTGAAACCTATAACGTTACTAAAAAGAGATGGTTGTCTAACTGAACCACCAGTATCTGTACCTATTGAAAATGGTAACAGATTTTTTGAAACTAAATAGGTGGAACCCCCGCTACTGCCACCAGCCGTTAAATTTTTATTTGTAGAATTATCTGTCTTACCAAAATAAAAATTAAATGTGTTAGAACCAACACAAAATTCATCCATATTGTTTTTTCCAATATTTATTATACCTAAATTATTTAATTTATTTAAAAAGGTAGCATTATAAAAAGTTTTATAGTTGCTTAAAATCCTAGAGCCAGCAGTGGTGTCTATATTTTTTGTTGAAAAAATATCTTTATATGATGTTGGTATGCCTGTTAATAAATTATTTTTATTTTTTAATACTAATTTTTCTGAATATAAACATTGTTTTTTTATGTAATTATAATCTATATTAATAAAATAATTTTTAAATAATGAATTTTCTATTTTTTTTAATATAAATTTGGATAAATCAAAAGGTTTTATTTTTTTAAAATAAATAAGATAATACAATTTTAATAAATTCATATATAATGAAAAAATATAGTTTAAAAAATATAAAAGTTTTTAAAATTAACATTTAAAAATTTTTTTTGATTGTAAAAATTAAATTTTTTTGAAGAATAATTTTTTAATATAAAAAATTTTTTAAATATATTATTTATATTACAAGCTTGATTAATAAAGAAAACATTAAAATTTAAAAAAAATTTAAAAAAAAAAAATAAATTATAATATAAAAATAATAAATAATTTATATCTAAAAATAATTTTAAATTGAAATTAATAATATGAAAAATAATAAAATTAGAAAAATTTATGATTAAGGGCGGGATTGAACCGCCGACAAACGGATTTTCAGTCCGTTGCTCTACCACACTGAGCTACTTAATCTAATATTTTTTTTATAAAATAAAAAATTATTAAAGTTATTAATTTGTTTAAAATTATAAAAAAATAAATTTTTATATAAAATTAAATAAAAATAAAAATTAAAAAAATAAATTTTTAATTTTAAAATAATAAAAAAATAAAAAAAAAAAATAAAAAATTTATAAAAAAATATTATTTTACCAAAATCTAAATATTTGTTAATAAAAATTAAAGTAAAAGATGAAAATAAATTTTTATTATAAATTAAACCTTTTAAAGGTTTACAACCTTTTAATATAGGTAAAAATGAAAGATGTATATTGAAAATACCATAATAAATATTATTTATAAAAAAATTAGTAAATAAAAAGCCATAATCAAAGGAATATATAATATTTATTTTCTTCTTTCTTATTTTTATAAAATAATAAATATTATATAATTTTAAATTATTATAATAAAAAATATTTTTAAATTGAAAAAAAATAAAATTTTTTTTTAAACAATAAATTTTAAATATATTATAATTAAAAATAATATCAGAACTCAAAAAAAATAAAAAATTTTTATTAAAAAAATTTTTATAAAAATTTAAAGAAAAATCACTGGAACCGCAAAATAAATAAAATAAATTAAAAATGCAAGACATAATAATAGTAGGGGGGGGGCATGCAGGTTTTGAAGCTGCCTCTATTTTATCAAAAACAAAAAATAAAATTTTAATTATAACAAAAAATATAAACAATATAGGAGAATTAAGCTGCAACCCTTCAGTTGGTGGTGTTGGAAAAAGTAACCTAGTAAAAGAGGTGGACTCTCTCGGCGGATATATGGGTTATTTGGCCACAAAAAGCTCAATCCAATTAAAAAAGATAAGAACATCAAAAGGAGAAGCTATGCATTGCACAAGATCTCAAATAAATCGTAAAAAATATAAAAAAAATATAAAAGAAATATTTAAAAAAAAAAATATAAAAATATTACAAAGTGAGGTTTTAAAATTAATAATAAAAAATAATATTGTAATTGGTGTTAAAACAAAAATTAACTCTTTTTTATCAAAAACAGTAATATTGACGACGGGGACTTTTTTAAATAGTAAAATATATATGGGTTCTATAAAGTATAAAGAAGGGAGAATAAATGAAAAAAATTCTTTTATTTTATCAAAACAATTAAATTATTTAATTGGACCTTTAAAAAAATTAAAAACTGGAACATCACCACGAATAAGTTTTAAAAATATAAAATTCAATAATTTAAAAAAACAATCTGGAGATTTTAACCCTATACCAAGCCTTTCTGAAAGATAAAGATTTCTAAAAATTATAATAATTTAAATTGCTGAATAACAAAAACTACAGAAAAAACAAAAGAAATAGTAAAAAAAAGTTTAAAAACATCACCAATGTATAAAAATATAATAAATGGAAATTCTCCAAGATACTGCCCCTCAATAGAAGATAAAATATATAGATTTTATAATAATAAAAAACACGACGTGTTTTTAGAACCTGATGAAAATAATCAAATTTATTTGGGGGGAGTTTCTACATGTTTAAATTATAAATTCCAAAAGTTATTATTAAATTCTATAATTGGTTTAGAAAAATGTCAAATTACAAGATTGGGTTACTCTATAGAATATGATTTTTTAAATCCAAAGAATTTAAAAAAATCATTAGAATCAAAAATAATAAAAGGCCTGTTTCTGGCTGGACAAATAAATGGAACAACAGGCTATGAAGAGGCTGCGGCCCAAGGGGTTGTTGCCGGTATTAATTCTTATTTATACATTAATAATAAAAAATATTGGTATCCAAATAAAAAAAATTCATATATAGGTTTAATGATAAATGATTTAACTAAAAATGGCGTGACGGAGCCTTATAGAGTTTTTGCAAAAAAGAGTGAAAACAAATTAAACATTAGAGAGGATAATTCAAGTAAAAGACTATTTAATGTTTTTAAAAATTTAAAAATTATAATGAATTTTAATTTTTTAAAATATAAAAAAAAAAATATTAATAATTTAATAAATAATATAATTATTAATAAAAATATAATAAATCAAATATATTTGCAATTTAAATATAAAAATTATATAAAAATTAAATATTTTTAAATAAAAAAAAAAAAAAATATAAAAAATTTTAAATTAAAAAATATTAATTTTTTTAAAATAAAAAATTTATCTAAAGAAATTTCAGAAAAGTTAAATAAAGAAAAACCTAAAAATATGAAAGATATTTTGAGGATAAATATAATTAAAAATGATTCTTTTAAAATTATATTAAATTATTTTAAAAAATTTATATAATTAATTAAAAACTTATTAAAATTAATATTATAAGCGTTAGCTTTTAATACTAAATTATTATTTTTAAAAAAATATTTTTTTTTTTTTATATTAAATTTATATTCAATTTTATTTTTAATTATTCATAAATTTATAAAAACTTCTTCTAACAATTTACAATCAACCAAAGCCGAGTGTTTAATTCTTTTTGAATCATTTATTCCAAATCTTTTACACAAAACTTTTAAAGAATTTTTTTTATTAAAATATATTTTTTTTGATATTTTTAAAGTATCTATTATTTTATAACAATAATGGTTTAAATTTTTAAAATTATTTTTTTTTAATTCATTATTTAAAAATTTTAAATCAAAATTAGTGTTATGAATTATAATTTTAGAGTTTCTTATAAAAAATATAAATTTATCAACAATATCTTTAAAATATGGTTTATTTTTAAGAGAACCATACTCTATACCATGCACTAAATACGCGCCTTTCGATATTTTAATGTTTCCAGGGTTTAAATAATAATGAAATATATATTCCTTATTATCAAAATTTGTTTTTTTTAAACAACAAATTTCTATAATTTTATCTATTTTTCAATTTAAACCTGTTGTTTCCAGGTCTAAAAAAATTTTATTCATAAATTAATAATGGAAAAAATTTTTTTGAGTTTAAGTGAGTTAAAAAGAATAAATAATGATTTAGAAAAAATAAAAAATAAAGATTTAAAAGAAGTTATAGAAGAAATAAAGCAATCAAAACTTATGGGCGATTTATCAGAAAACAGCGAGTATCATTCAGCAAAAAAAAAAAAATATTTTATTGAAGAAAAAATAAAAAATATGGAAAATATTTTATCTAGTTCTGAAATAATAGAAGAAAATGCTTTTAAAAAAATTTTAAAAATAAAACTAAAAAATATAAAAAATAACGAAATTGTTGAATTTTTTATAGGAAAAATTCAAATAAATAAAAAAAACTATATTTCAGAGGATTCACCTATTGCTATTATTTTAAAAAATAAAATTATTGGTGATTTAGTAAAAATCAAAAAATATAATAAAGAAATAACATATAAAGTTTTATCAATAGAATAGAATTATAAATAAAATTGATTGCAATTTTTAAAAAAAATTGAGGAAAGTCTAAACTCTTTTTTATAAATATAATTAAATAAAAGAAAATATAAATTTTTTATAAAAATACATTGAAAATAAAATATTTATTTTTTATAAAAAGAGCAACTTTGATTTAAAAGGCTTATATTTTTAATATTTTAATTAATTTAGATAAATAATCAATATATATCATTAAGATATATACATAATTTAGCTTATTTTTAAAAAATGAAAAATAAAAAATGGTATATTTTTAATATAAAAAATAAAACTATTGGAAAAATATCTGAATTTATAATAAAAATTATAAAAATGAAAGGTAAAATAATATTAATAAATGAAGATTTTATAAAATTTTATAAAAAAAAATATAAAAATAAATTTTTTTATAAACATACAGGTTATATAGGTAATTTAAAAAGAAAAAATTTTATAAAAATATACAATAATAATAAAAAAGAATTAATATTAAATTCTTTATTAAAAATGTTTAAAAATAATAAAAATAAAAAATTTATAAAAAAAAATATAAGATTTTTAAAAAAAAATAAGAATATAAAATTTTACAAATCAAAAATATTGTATATTTAAAATGAAAACATATAAAGGTTCTGGTAAAAAAAAATGCGCCATAGCAAGAGTTTTTTTTAAAATAAAAAAAAATAAAATAAAAGTTAATAATTTAAATATAGATGAATATTTTAATAAAAAATTAAATTATAAACTTATTTTCGATCCAATCAAATTAACAAATTCTAAAAATTTAAGCATCAAAGCAAATGTAAGGGGTGGGGGTAAGAGTTCTCAAATTATGGCTTTAAGAAATGGTTTGGCAAAAGCGTTATTAAATTATAATATAAAATATAAAAAAATATTATCTGATAATAAATTATTAACTAGAGATTCTAGAATGGTTGAAAGAAAAAAAATAGGAAGGGTTAAATCTAGAAAAAATAAACAATTTTCTAAAAGATAAAAATTATGAAATATAAAAATATAATTAGTTTAGAAAAAAAAAAAATTGATTTAAAAATTAGTTTTAAAAAAATAAAAAACATAAAAATAAAAATAATCAAAGATGGATGTTTTGGAAATAAATATATATATTTTTATACAAAAAAAATAAAAAATAAAAATATAATAATAAGTTATAAAAAAAAAAATATGATATTTGAATTTAATTCATATATTTTTATTAAAAAATCTATTATAAAAATTAAAAATAATATAAAAATAAAAAATAAAAATTATAAAAATATATGTAAATGTAAATTTTCTTTTAATTTTATTTAAAATTAAAATAAAACATGTTATTTATAATATTAAAAATAATATAATCTATTTCTATGTTTAAATTATCAAAATTTTTTAAAAATTTTATATTAGTAAAAAAATAAGTAAAATTTAAAATATTTATAGAAAAAATTATAAAATTTTTTAAAAATATTAATTCATTTATAGTTAAACTTAAACCATTAATTGATATTGAACATTTATAAACAAAAAACTTTTTAAAAAATAAATTTTCAAATATATATAATTTTATAATATTAAAAAAATTTTTTGTTTTTAAAAAACTTAAATTATTAATATGTCCAAATAATAAATGACCACTAATATTATTAAATAAATTTATACTTTTTTCAAGATTAAAAAAATTTTTTTTAAATAACGATATATTTAAAAATGTTCMATAACAATAATTAAATTCAAAAAAAAAAAATGATTTATACACAAGTGTCAGGCATACCCCATTTGTAGAAATGCTGTCTCCAAGATTTATATTAAAAAATTTTTTATTTAATTTAAATATAAAAAAATTTAAAACTATAGAGTATTTTGAAAAAAAAAATTTACAAAAATTTATTATAATGCCATTAAACATTAAATTAATTATAAAATTTATTATAATATTTTATTAAATCAAAATAAGTCACACAACCACTAGAACTACTGGTTATGGCTTGTTTATAAATATAATCTTGAACATCTCCAGAAGCAAATATATAATTTATAGAAGTGATTGTTTTTTTATATAATTGGTATTTTTTTGTTAATAAAAAATTTTTTTTAATTTTCAATTGCCCTAAAAATATTTTACTATTTGAAACACTTCCTATAAATATAAATAAACCATCTATATATATTATATTTATTTTAAGATTAAAAAAATTTTTTATTTTTATATAAAAAATATTAAAATCATCACCTAAAATTTCTATTAAAAATATATTTAATTTTATAAAAAAATAACTATTTATAATTGAAAAAAATTTTTTTATTAAATTAAAATTAGATTTAAAAAATTTATTTCTAATAAATAAAATTTTAAAAGATATTAATTTTTTTAAATAAAATAAATTTTCAAAAAAAGATTCACCACCACCTATGATACAGATTTTTTTATTTTTATAGAAACTGCCATCACAAATGGCGCAGTTTGAAATATTTTTATTCACATATTTTAATTGAAATTTAATATTAAATACATTGTAGTGGCAACCTGTGGATATTATAATGAATATTGAATAATAAAAAAATTTTTCACCAATTAAAATAAAAGGTTTATTTAAAAAGTTAACATTATATATAAAGTCAAAATACATTTCTATATTAAAATTTTTTAATTGATTTATTAATTTTAAAGTAAAATCAGAACCTTTAATATTTATTATACTGGGTCAATTATCTAAAGAATAAGTATTATTTAATTGACCACCAATAATTTTACCTGTTAAAATTATAGGTTTTAAATTAGATCTACAAGTATAAATAGATGAAGTGCAACCTGAAGGTCCTGAACCAATAATGATTATTCTAGAGTATTTTAATTTTATCATGTTTAAAATAAATTTTATATATAAAAATATAAAAAAATTATTTATAAATTTAAAAAAAAAAAAATATTTATTAAATATTATTTTTTTTAAAAAATTATTTTTTTTAAAAAAAAAATAATTAAAAAAACATTAAATTTAAAAAAATTTATAAAAAATAATTTAAAAAAAAAAAAAAAAAAATAATTACACAATAAAATGAATTTATAAAAATTATTTAAAAAAAATAAATAAAAATTTAAAATTAATAATATTAAAAATGCCAAATTTTATACATTTTATAATAATAAGAAAAAATATATTAATAAAAAAATATATTTATAAAAATAATAATAATAAAAAAAAAATAAAAAATAAAATATTCAACTTAAAAAAAAGTAACGAAATAGCTGGTCGAGGTTTTTCTTACATATCGCAACCATTATCTATTTTATATTTAAAATTAGAAAATTACATATTAAATTCATATATAAATGAAAATAACTATAAATATATAATAGTTCCACAAATATTAAAATTTAAATCTTTATTAAATTCATGCCAAATTCCTAAATTTATAAAAAAATTATTTATAATAAAAAATAGTAAAAAAATAAAATATTTAATTCCAACATCAGAAGTTTCTTTAATAAATTTTATGTATAATAAAAAAATAGAATCTAGATTTATACCTTTAAAGTTTATATCAAAAACACCCTGTTACAGAAATGAAAATATTTCTTATGGTAAATTTAACAAAGGAATTATAAAACAAAAACAATTTGATAAAATAGAATTAATAAATTTTATTGATTATAAAAAATCTTATCAATACTTAAAAGAATTAATAAAAAATGTAGAAAAAATAATAAAAAGGTTTAAAATAAATTATAGAATATTAAAATTATCAAAAAAAAATATAAGCTACATATCAACAATCACCTATGATGTAGAAATATGGCTGCCAAGTATAGGTAACTATTGTGAAATTTCAAGCTGTTCAAACAGTGAAAATTATCAATCTTTAAGGTCAAAAATAAGATATATTCAAAATAATAAAATATTCTACACGCATATTATAAATGGAACAGGTCTAGCGGTGGGAAGATTCTTTTTATCTATATTAGAAAATTATTTTGAAAAAGAAAATTCAATAAAAATTCCAAAAATATTAAAAAAAAAATTTAAAAATTTAAATAATTTAAAATTTTAGTGTAAATTTTTATTTTCCTATACAAAAATTTTTAAATATTTTATTTGAAATATTTTTATTTTTTAAATTTTTTTTTATAAAAAAATTTAAAATTTTTTTAATTTTAATTATATTATTTAATAATAAATTATATTTTTTTTTATAAAAAAATAAATATAGCTTTAATATGTATTTATAAGATTTTTTTATAATATTAAAAAATATAAAATCAAAATAATTAAATTTTTTTTTATAATTTCTTAAAATTTCTTTAAATAAATATTTTAAGCCATAAAAAAAAATAGATGATATTTTTAATATTATATTTTTTTCAAATTTAATAATAAATATTTCTAAAAATATACAACATTTTAATAAATCAATTTTATTTAATATTTTTATAATAATTTGATTTTTTGTTATATTTTTTTTAATATAATAAAAAAATATACTATAAAAAATAATGTTATCAAATATATAAATTATTATATTTGAAAAAAAACTTTTTTTTAAAGAAAATATTAAACTTAAATATTCTAAAATATTATTATTATAAATAATTTTAAAACCTGGTGTGTCAAAAATTTTAAAATTTAAATTTTCTATAAAAATACTTTTTTTTATAACATCTCTAGTTGTACCTGAAATAGAACTTATTAAAGAAAAATTATTTTTAACAAGATTGTTTATAAAAGTTGATTTTCCCACATTTGTTAAACCAAAAATAATTATATTTTTTTTATATTTATTTATATAAAATAAATTTAATAAATTAAATATTTTAATATTTAAATACTTTAAATTGTATAAAAAATTTTTATAAAAATAAATTTTTTTTAAAATTTCATTATTTAAATAAAAGTTAATAAAAAAATACAAATTATTTATTTTTTTTATTATTTTTAAAATTTTTTTTTTAAAATTAAATTTAAAAAAATTATTTAAATTTTTTAAAAAATTATTACTGTTTAATTTAAATATATTTAATATTAAATTTAATTCAAATATATCTATTTTATTATTTAAAAAAGCTCTTCTAGTAAACTCTCCTCTTTTTGATAATTTTATTTTATATTTTTTTAAAAAAAAAACAAAATTTTTTAATATATTATTAATTATAAAAATATTTCCATGACCTTGGTATTCTAACAAGTCTTCACCAGTATAGGATTTTGGTTTATTAAAATATAGGACTACACCTTTATCCAAAATTGTATTGTTTAAATTATAAATAAAAGAAAAATTTATTATTTTAGGTTTTATTTTTTTATAAAAAAATTTTTTAAAAAAAAAAAATATGATTTTTTTATTTAATAAACCAAAAGATAATCTAATTATAAAAATTGCAGAATTTTTTAATTTTGTAGATATATTTATTATAGGATTTTTAAGTTTTAAAAACATAATTTTATTTTATTTAACAAAAAATATATTTCTATAAATAAATTATTTAAATTTTTAAAATTTTTATTTTTTATTTTAATATTTTGATAGATAAATATTTTAAAATATTTTATTTTTTTATTATTATTAAAAAAAAAATAAAATATTTTTTTTATATATTTTTTATTATATATTTTAAATAATAAATTTCTTTTTATAATAAAAAAAATTATTTTTTTATAAATTATTTTTATTTTTATTCTAAAATGTTTAGAAAAAAAATTTTTCATTAATATAATATTATTTTTTATATTTAATATTTTCTTTTATTAAAATTTTTTTTCTAAAACCAAAAACTTTTTTCTTTTTACTTTTGAAGGATTATATGTTCTTTTCATTTAAAAAATTTTAAAAATAAAAATTAAAAAAAATATTAATAATATTAATTTATATTTTTCTATCTAATAAAAAATGAATTTTTTTTAATAAATTTTAAAAATTATTAATAATTTTTTATTTAAAAATGTTAAAAATAAAATTAAAAAAAAAAAAAATATTTATAATATTAATTATATTTTTTTTTTTATCTAATAAAAAAAATGAAATTTTTTTAATAAATTTTAAAAATAATACAATAAATATAATTTTTAAAAAAGATTATTTTAAAATCAAATTAAAAATAAAAAATAAGAAAAAATTTAAAATAAAAAAAAAAATGTATTTAAATTTAAAATATTTTTTTAATATAATAAAAAAAATAAAAAATAAAAATATAAAATTATATGTAAAAAATAATGAATTAAAAATAATAAACAATAAATTAATATATAAAATAAAAAAAATAAAAAATAAAAAAATTTATTACAATAAAAGTTTAAAAAAAGAAAAAATTTTAAAAAAAAATTTTTTTTATATAAGTAAAAAAGAAATAATAAATATAATTAATTTAATAATACCTTCAATAAAAAAAAAAAATAAAATAATTATTATATTATTAAAAAAATATATAATTTACTTAATTATATTTTTTTAATAATAATATAAATATATAATAAATATATTATTATATTATTAAAAAAATATATAATTTACTTAATTATATTTTTTTAATAATAATATAAATATATAATAAATAATTAATATTATATTATTAAAAAAATATATAATTTACTTAATTATGTTTAAAATTAAATATATTTTTAATAAAAAAAAAAATATAAATTTTATATTTTTTTTAAAAAATTTTTGTTTAATAAAAAATAATAAACTTTTTTATTATAAATTTTTAAAAAATTTAAATTTTTTAAAAATATCAAATTTAAATTTTTTAAATAAAAAAAAAATTAAATTTTTTTTATATTTCTTTTTAATATTAAAAAAAAAAAATAAATTAAAATTATTAAAATTTAAAATTATTTTTAAAACAATAAAAAGTGAACAAATTAAATATAAATTATTTAAACTAATATTAAATAATTTTATAAAAAAAAAAATCTTCATATTTGAAAACAATATATTTAAAAAAATATCCAAATATTTAAATTTTAAAAAATTATCATTATATAATATAAAAAAAATAATAAATTTAAAAAAATTCAAAAATTATAATATTAATTTATATAAAAATAAATATAAACAAATTTTTAATTTTAAAAAAAAATTATATATTAATAATATATTAAAATTAAATAATTTATGTTTATTAAAAAATTTTATAAATAATATTTTATTAAAAAAAATAAAATTTGATAAAATATTAATAAATAATAAATAATGAAAAAATTATTAATATCTTCTAGTAAAGGAAGAAATTTAAAAGAGATTTTAATTTTTTTAAAAAAAAAAAAAATTATTATAAATTATAAAAAAAATAATAGGAATTTGTATTTTTCGACTAATATAAAAAATATTTATTTTTTAATATTAAAAAATAATGATTTTAAAAAATATATTAAATATAATTTAATAGATTTTTTATTAATAGGTGAAGACATGTTATTAAATTCAAATTATAATATTTTTTATAATTATAAATTTATAAAAATAAATATTTTTTATATATCTTTAATATGTAATAATAGATTTATAAATAAAAAAATTTTTAAAATAACAACAAAATATATTAAAATATCAAAAAATTATTTAAATAATAAAAATATAAATTTTAAATTAAAAAAACTTAATGGATGTATTGAAAATTCATGCATATTAAAAAAATCAAATCTAATAGTGGATGTCGTAAGTTCAGGATTAACATTAAAAAAAAATAAACTATTTGAATTAAAAAAAATATTGATATTAAATAATGTTTTAATTTATAATTTAAATAATTTATATAATAAATTTTTTTTATATTTAGAAAATAATTATGTTAAAGCTTAATTTAACTAAAATAGATACAAATAATAATTATTTTTATAATAATTTAATATATTTATTAAATCTAAATTTTGACAGTATTTTAAATAATGTAGAAAACTATGTTAAAAACATAATATATAATGTAAAAAAATATAAAGAAAAATCATTATTATTTTATTATAATAAATTTGAAAAAAAATCAATAAATAAATTTGAAAATTTCATTATAAATAAAAAAGAAATGAAAGAGTCATTTTATAAATTAGATAAAGAAACAAGATTTATTTTAGAGATTTGTAAAAATAGAATAGAAATGATTCATAATGAACAAAAAAAAAATTTTATTAATAATTGAAAAATTATTGAAGAGTCTGGTAATTTTTTAGGACAAAAAAATAACAGTGTGGAAAGGGTTGGCATCTATGTGCCAGGTGGTGGCGCATTGTACCCTTCAACAGTTTTCATGAATATTTTGCCCGCAAACATATCTGGTGTTAAAAAAATTGAAGTTTTTTTTCCTCAAAAAGAAAAAAACAACATCGTTCTGGCCTCTCTTTATTTATGCAATGTAGAAAGAGTTTTTTTGATAGGTGGTGTGCAGGCTATAGCAACAATGGTTTATGGGAATAATATTATTGATAAAGTTGATAAAATCTATGGACCTGGAAATATTTATGTAACTTTATCAAAAAAAATATTATATGGTTTTGTCGGCATAGATTCGTTAGCGGGACCTTCGGAGGTTGTTGTTTTTTGTGATGAATATTCAAATATTGAAAATATAACTTTTGATTTATTTTCACAATCTGAACACGATAAACTTTCTCAATCTATATTATTGTGTGAAAATATAAACTTTATAAAAAATATTGAAAAAAGTATTAAAAAATTTATACCTTTTTTATTTAGAAAAAATATAAATTATAACTCAATATTAAATAATATATTATTGATAAAAATAAAAAACAAAAATGAAGCTTTTAATATAATAAATTTTATATCTTCAGAACATTTTATTTTAAATATCAAAAATGATTTTGAATTTTTTAAAAATATTAAAAATTCAGGTTCTAATTTTATTGGATTTTATACAAGTGAAAGTTTTGGAGACTATAGTATGGGTTTAAACCACGTTATACCAACTAAAACAAGGTCTAGATTTTCATCATCATTGGGGGTTTATGATTTTTATAAAAAAATTAGTTATTTGAAGATGAGCAAATTTTCATTTGAAAAATTTTTTCATTTAACTTCAAATTTTTCATTAAAAGAAAAATTATTTACACACTCAGAATCTATTAAAATACGCTTAAAATAAAAACTAATAATAGTAAATAATGATTAATTCTAAAACACAATTTATGTATGAAATTTTTAGAAAAACTAATGAGACTTTTATATGTTGTCAAATTAATTTTAAAAATAAAAAAAATAATAAAAATCTTATAAATATAAACCATTATTACTTAAAACATTTATTAGATCATTTTTCAATAAATTCCCAAATAAATTTAAATATTAATTTATTAGGAGACAAATATATAGATGACCACCACAGCGTGGAAGATTTAGGAGTAACATTAGGTAAATGTTTAAAATATTTTATACCTTTAAAATTTAAAAATTATATAAATAGATATGGTTTTTATTATGTTCCCTTAGATGAATCATTAAGTAGGGTTGTTATAGATATTTCTGGAAGACCTTATTTAAGTTATAATATTTATTATAATAATTTTTATATTAAGAATTTTAATATAAATTTAATTTATGATTTTTTTTTATCTTTTTCCAATAATTCTCTTATTACAATATATATAGACAATATTGTTGGTTATAATATACATCATATTTTTGAAACAGTTTTTAAGGCTTTTGGTAAATCTTTAAAAGATGGTTTAATTTTGAACTATAATATTAATTCAACAAAAAAATTATTATTTTAATGTTAAATATAGGTATATTTGATTTTGGTTCAGGAAATTTAAAATCAATCATACAAATATTAAATAATTTAACTTTAAATTTAAATTTATATATAATAAATAAAAGTTTTAATAATTTAGAAAAATTAAATAAAATAATTATTCCTGGACAGGGTGCACCATATGGTTTAATTAAAGAGTTTTTAAAATTTGATTTTTTAAAAATAAAAAATTTATTTAATAATATTAAAATTTTAGGTATATGTGTAGGAAAACAAATATTTTATAAAAAAAGTAATGAGTTAAGTACTAAATGTTTAAATTATTTAGATGGTAATGTTAATAGTTTTAATTTTAAAAAAAATAAAATACCTAATATTGGTTGAAATAAAGTTTTTATATTAAAAAAACATAAATTATTAAATGGTATAAAAAATTGTGATTTTTTTTATTTTTCTCATACATTTTATATAATAAATAAAAATTATAAATTTATATATTCTTTTTCAAAATATAATATTTTTTACCCGTCTATATTTATAAAAAATAATTTATTTTTAGTTCAATTTCATCCTGAAAAAAGTTTTAAAAATGGATATAAATTATTTTATAATTTTTGTATTTGATAAAAAATGTTATTAATACCAGCAATAGATATAAAAAATAATAATTGCGTTAGATTAGAAAAAGGAAATATAAAAAAATTTTATATTTTTTCTAAAAATCCAACATTGGTTATAAATAAATGAATTAATTATAATATAAAAAGATTCCATCTAATAGATTTAGATGGGGCTATTGCTGGTAGACCTAAAAATTTATTATCTATAAAAAGTATAATTAATTATACAAATAATAAAGTTGAACTACAAATTGGTGGCGGTATAAGAGATCTTGAAACAATAGACTATTATTTTGATTTAGGTGTTAACTATGTGATATTAGGAACAAAAGCTATACTTGATTTAAAATTTTTAGAAAATGTTAGTTTTAAAAATGAATATAAAATAATATTAGCTATAGATTTAAAAAATTTTAAAATAGCAATTAATGGTTGAAAAAATTATTATAAATTAAATTTATATGAGTTTTTTAAAAAAGTTAATGATTTTCCTATAGAATCTATTATATACACTGATATAAAAAGAGATGGGACATTAAAGGGTTTAGATGTTGATATGTTTTTAAAGGTGTCAAAAAATATAGATAAACCTGCAATAATAAGTGGAGGTTTATCTAATTATAAAGATATTGAAAAAATTTTTTCTTTACAAAAAAAAAATTTATTAGGAATAATATGTGGAAAATCTATATATTCCGGAAAAATTAATATTTATAAAAATATAAAAAAAGTAAATTATTTTAATAAATATTATATATCTTAATGATAAAAAGATTAATACCCTGTCTAGATTTATTTAATGGTAGAATAATAAAAGGTGTAAAATTTAATAATTTAATAGATATAGGTGACCCAGTAGATATCGCTTCTTATTATAATGATGAAGGTGCCGACGAGTTGGTTATTTTAGATATAACGGCGAGCTTAGAAAATAAAACGCAAATCTTTTCTTATATTAGTAAAATAAGTTCAAAAATATCTATACCACTAACAGTTGGGGGTGGAGTAAAATCATTAAATGATTTTAAAAATTTATTTAATTGTGGGGCAGATAAAATCAGTTTAAATTCTAGTATTTTAGAGAACTTCAACATAATAAGAGAAGTGAAATACAAGTACGGAAAACAATGCCTGGTTGCAGCTTTGGATGTTAAAAAATATTATATAAATAATAATTTTTATTATTGAAATATTTATAAAAAATCGGGAAAGATAAATTCTAATTTTAATCTGTTTGATATATTGTTAAAATTTCAAAATATAGGTATTGGTGAATTATTGTTAACCAGTATAGATAGAGATGGTACAAAATCAGGTTATGATTTGGAATTGATTAATAAAATAACCTCATTCTTAAAAGTAAACATAATCGTCTCGGGTGGTGGCGGCGGTCTTTCAAGCTTGCTGAATGTTTTTAAAATACAAAATATTGACGCTATATTGTTAGCAAGCGTTTTACATAATAAAAAATATAAAATTTCTTTTATAAAAAATTTTTTATTTAACAATGGCATTTTTTTAAATTTTAATTATCAATAAATTAAATTATTTTATGAAAAAATTTATTATAAATAATCTATTTTTTATTTCTTGAAATATTTTTAATTTATTAACGATTTTATTATTAAACATAATATTAAAGAATATAATAATGTTTGCTTTTTTAAATTATATAAATGTTAATAAAACTTTATTAAATAATTTTTTATATTATTACTCTAGAAATAAATTAAATTATTGATTTAAAGGTTTTAAATCAAAAAATTTTCAATTATTAAATTTATACTATATTGATTGTGATATGGATGTTTTTATTATTTTTATTTTCCAATATTATAATACAACATGTCATACAAATTATATTGGTTGTGGTTTAAATAAGATAAATTTTATAAATTTTTAAATTATAAAGAAGAGATACCTAAGAGGTCAAAAGGAACAGACTGTAAATCTGCTGATAGTGTTATCTTCGTTGGTTCGAATCCAACTCTCTTCATTTTATTTTGTAAGTGTATCTTAACGGTAAAGTAAAAACCTTCCAAGTTTTTTAAAAGGGTTCGACTCCCTTCACTTACTTTTGGCCTTTTTAGCTTAATAGGTAAAGCCTTTCATTAGTAATGAAAATAATAGCAGTTCGAATCTGCTTTAAGGCAATCAAGAAGTTTGGGATGGCTAAAATAAAGTTTGAAAGAAAAAAGCCCCACATAAACGTTGGAACAATAGGGCATGTAGATCATGGCAAAACAACCTTGAGCGCAGCCATAGCTACAATCCTGTCTAAAAAGTATGGTGGAGCTCCCAAAAAATACGAGGAAATCGACGCCGCACCCGAAGAAAAAACTAGAGGCATAACAATAAACACGTCCCACATTGAGTATGAAACAAAAAATAGGCACTACGCTCATGTTGATTGTCCTGGACATGCGGACTATATTAAAAATATGATAACAGGGGCAGCGCAGATGGATGCAGCCATACTCGTTGTCTCTGTTCTAGATGGTGCAATGCCTCAAACAAGGGAACATATACTGCTTGCAAGACAAGTCGGCGTTCCCTACATTGTTGTATATTTAAATAAATGTGATATTTTGAAAGATTTAGATTTTTTAGAACTCGTTCAAATGGATATTGCGGATCTTTTATTAAAATATGATTTTCCTGGAGATAAAACACCTTTTGTGAAAGGCTCCGCAAAACTTGCTTTGGAGGGAGATAAAGGTTACTATGGTGAAAAATCAATATTTAATTTGATGGACACTTTAGATAATTATGTTCCCATTCCTAAAAGATTAAACGAGGGAAAATTTTTAATGCCTATAGAAGATGTTTTTTCAATATCGGGCAGAGGCACCGTTGTTACTGGAAGGATAGAAAGAGGTTTTATAAAGATTGGTGATGAATTAGAAATAGTTGGAATAAATCTTAATATAATTAAAAGCGTCTGCACAGGTATAGAAATGTTTAATAAAATTTTAGACAAAGGGGAGGCTGGCGATAATGTTGGAATTCTTTTGAGGAACATTAATAAAAATGATGTTGAGAGGGGTCAGGTTTTGGTTCAACCGGGTTCTATGATGCCCCACACAGATTTTGAGTGTAGTGTTTATATATTAAATTCTTCTGAAGGGGGTAGACACACACCATTTTTTAGTAATTATAAACCTCAATTTTATTTTAGAACAACAGATGTTACAGGCTCTATTAAACTTAAAAATGATAAAGATATGGTGTTGCCTGGAGACAATATAAATATAACTGTAAAATTGATTTCACCTATAGCTTTAGAAGAGGGTTTAAGATTTGCTATAAGAGAAGGAGGTAAAACTATAGGTGCTGGTGTCATAACACGCATTGTTTTTTAGGAGGGGTGTAGCTCAAAGGTAGAGTTTCGGTCTTCAAAATCGAATGTTATAGGTTCAAATCCTTTCACCCTTATTTTTTTTAAATGATTTTTAAAAAATCTATTGGTAAAATAAAATTGAAAATATATTCTAAAAAAGCGAACGCATCCCCCCCTGTGGGTCCCGCATTGGGTCAAAAGGGTTTAAATATTTTAGATTTTTGTAAAAAATTTAATTTAAAAACTTTATTGATTGATAGTAGTTTTTTATTATCCGTCCTAATAAACTACTATTCTGATAAATCTTATGATTTTTTTATAAAAAATCCTGATATTAAATTTTATTTAAAAGGCTATATTTTTAAAAATTTTGATTTTAATGAAAAAAAAATCAATATTATCAATTTTGATGATATTTTAAATATCAGTAAATTTAAAATTTTTGATTTTAATACACTAAATTTTTATTCAGCAATAAAAATTGTTTTAGGTGTTTTAAAGTCTATAAAAAATATTAATATTTTTTAATTTAAATGTTTAAAAATTATATTTTAAATTGTTTTTATTTTAAATTTAAATTTTATTCTGGTTTTTTTTTTTTAAAATTATTGAATTATAATAATAATTATATTAATTATTTAAAAAAAAATTATTATAATAAAGAAAATTTTAATATATTTTTATTTAAAAAATGTGTATTTAATAAATTTTTTTTAAATATTGATTTTTTTTTTTTAAAAGGCACTTTCTTTTATTTTTTTTATTTTAATTATTTAAAAATTTCTAAAAATAAAATTTTTTTAAAAAATAATAATTTTTTATTAAAGTTTTTTACTTTTAATAAATTTTTTTTTTGATTTTTTATTTTAAAATCATATTCTAATTTTAATATTAGAGTTTCTTCTTTTTATTATTTTGTTAAATTTTTTATTTTTTTTTTATTAAAATTTTTATTTTTTATAAAAAAATTTTTTTTTTTAAAATTTTATTATTTAATTTTATGAAAAATATAGAAAATATTTTAAATTTAATAGAAAATATGACATTAGTTGATTTAAATCAATTGATTATTTTTTTAAAAAAAAAGTATAATATAGAAAATTTTGAAAATATTAATGAATCTTTAAATTTTTCTGAACAAAAACAAAATGAAAAAAAGGAATATTTTTTAAATTTATTAAATTTTGGAAATAATAAAATATCTATAATAAAAACAATTAAAGATATGAATAATTTAGGTCTCAAAGAAGCTAAAGATCTTGTCGAGTCCTGTCCAGTATTAATTAAAAAAAGTTTAGATTATAATCATTTAGAATCTTATAAAGAAAAATTAGAAAGTTTGGGCGCGAAAGTTGATATTAAAAAAAATGAATAAAATTAAAAATATTTTTTTTTTAAAAGATTTTTCAGAAAATTATCCAAATAATAAAAATTCTAACAATATTTTAAAAAATTCCAGTCTATTATATATATTACATTTATCGTATAATAATTTTTTAGAATTTGGTTTAAAAGATGTTTTCAGTAATATTTTTCCTATATATATAAAAAAATCCAAACATATAATTGAATTTTTAAAATATAAATTGATTCAACCTTCAAAAAGTTATTATTACTGTATAAATAAAGGTCTTACTTATTCTATTTCTATAGAATTAGAGTTAAATTTTTATAACTATATTATTTGTGACAATGGTAATATTTTAAAAAATAAAATAAAAAATGAATTTATAAATATTTCTAATATACCGATTTTAACAAATAATTCTACTTTTATTATAGATGGTGTTGAAAAAACCATTGTTTCTAAATTTATAAGGTCTCCCGGCTTATATTTTTTAAAAGAGTTTAAAAAAAATAATTATTTTTATTTTTTAAAATTAGTTCCTGATAAAGGAGATGAAATTGATTTTTTTATTGATAATAAAAATATTTTATATTTAAAGGTAAGAAAAAATAGTATTTTAATCACAGATATTTTAATTGTTGCTGGTTTTAATAAACAACAAATTATTAATTTATTTTACAATATAATAGAAGTTTCATTTTTTAATGAATTTATTATAAAATTAAAATTTGATGATGAAATTTTTTTAAATTATAGTTTACCTTATGATATATTTGATGATAATGGTAATTTAATTTTATCTAAAAATAACAATATAGATCAAGATATTATTTTAAAAATAAAAAAAAATAATATAAATTATATTTTAACAGATAAAAAATTTTTAATAGGTAAATATTTTTTTGAAAATTTATATTATAAAAACTATAAATTTGTAAAAAGTCTCGATGTTATAGATTTAAATATTTTATCTGATATTTTTAAATATAATATTAAAAATTTTAAAATATTAATACTGGGAAGCCGTTCCCATATGTCTGTAATTTCGACTTTAAAAAAAAATTCAAATTATTTTAAATCATTAGATAATTTAAATTTTTTTTTAAAAAATATAGGTTTTAATATTTTTGACTTTAATATTTTAAATTTTAATTATAATAATATTAAAAAAGTTTTTGATATTTCTAAAATTTGTAGAAAAAAATTAAATTTTTTTTATAAAAAAAATTATAATTTTAAATTAATTAACAAATTAGATATAATTAATATTTTAAAATTATTAATTTCTTTTAATGATGGAATTTATGAAGAAACAGATAATTTAGATATAAGAAATTTAAATCTTATTTTAGTTGGTGATATGGTTAAAGATTTATTTTTTCAATTCTTTTTTAAAATAAAAAAAAGAATTGAAAAATTTTATTTAAATATAAATAATAAAAATTTTTCAATAAATAAAATTTTTAAAACTTTTGATTTAATTTTTGAAATAAAAAGATTTTTTGGAACATCAAGATATTCACAGTATCTTGATCAAACAAATTTAATTTCTGAACTTTCACATAAAAGGAAAGTTACCTTTTTAGGTGTTATAGGAATTTCAAAAAAATATTCTGGTTTTAATTCTAGAGATTTAAGTTCCAGCCACTATTCTAGGGTGTGTCCGATAGAGACACCTGAAGGTATAAATATTGGTTTAGTTAATTCTTTAGCTCTTTTATGTAAAGTTGATAAATATAATTTTTTAGTTTCCCCATATTATAAAGTTATTAATGGAAAAATTTTAAAAAAAATAGTTTATTTGAGTGTTGATCAGGAATTTAATTCTTTTATTTGTGAGCCCACAACAGTTTTTAAAAATTTTAAAAACATTGATTACATATTATCTAAATATGGAGACCAGATACTTATCACAAATCCTGAATTCATAAATTTTATAAATATTGTACCTTATCAAATGTTATCTGTGTCTACAATACTAATTCCATTTTTAGAAAACAATGATTCTAACAGAGCTTTGATGGCGTCTAACATGTTAAAACAAACATTACCTTTAATATTTCCTGAAAGACCTTACATATCTACTGGTTTAGAGTTTTTAATTTCTTTAAATAGTGATGATTTAATTGTTTCTAAAGAAAAAGGTTTTATTTTTTATCAAGATTCAAGATTTATAATGTTAAAAAACTATTTAAATTATAATGATTTTTATTCTTATAGTTATGATATATACTTTTTAATAAAATACTTTTCTTCTAACCAAAAAACAAATAAATCTCAAAGAATTATTAATTTTGAAAATTTAAATTATTACACAGGTGACAATTTAACTGATGGTAGTTCAACTTCAGAGGGTGTTCTATCATTAGGTAAAAATGTTGTTGTGGCCTTGATGGCTTGAGAAGGTTATAATTTTGAAGACTCTATAATTGTTTCTGAAAAAATTATTATAGATGAAAAATTCACTTCACTTGAATTTACTCAAATTGATATAAATATTTTAAATTTATCTAAAAATGAATTTGAAATATTATCTTCAAATACTGTTAAAAATTTTTCTAGAAAAAAAAATTTAAATTCATTTTTTATTATTAAAGACGGATCAAAGGTCTATGGGGGAGATGTCCTTGTCGGTAAAATGTTTTCAAAATTAAAAAAAATAAAAAAACCAAGTTTTAGTGATAAAATAATTTATTCGACATTATTAGAAAGTAATTGAAATATTGACGACACATCATTTTATTTACCTGCAAATTTTAATTGCGGTTTTATTAATTCTGTTGAAGTGTATTTTTCTGATTCTTATTTTTCTAAAAATAATGATAAAAAATTATTTGATTATCAAAAATCTAAAATTATTTATAGTAAAAAAAAAAAATTTATTTTTTTAAAAAAAAAAATAAAAAATATGGTTATAGAATTTTTAATAAATAAAAAATATTTTTCAAATGATAACAAAATTAAATTATTTAATTGTGATGATTTTAAAGAAAAAGGTATTAAAACTATATTAAATTTAAAATTATTTGATTTTGATCATTTTAGAATTTTTAAAAAAATAACAAAAAAAATAAAATTTTTTTTAAAAATAAATAAATTTATTATTAAAGAAGTTAAAAAGAAATTTTTTAAAGAATTATTACCGGATATTTCTAAAGTCATTAGAATTTCAATAATATCTAAAAAAAATTTACAAGTTGGTGATAAGATGTCGGGGAGATACGGGAATAAAGGTGTTGTGTCTAAAATATTGCCTGTAAATGAGATGCCTTATTTTTATAATGGAAAGGTTATAGATGTGATTTTAAACCCTTTAGGGGTTCCTTCTAGGATGAATATAGGACAATTGTTAGAAATTCATTTGGGTTTTGCAAGTCTTTGTTTGAGTTGAAAATTGTTCGATATGTTATATAAAAATAATTCAATTTTAAACATTAAATGTTTATTAAAAAAAATATATAAAAATAATTTAGAAATTAATTATATAAATATGTTAAATTATAAACAAATAATTAATTTAATTAATTATTTAAAAGAGGGTTTTTACTTCTCTATTAAACCATTTAGTTTATTTAAAGAAAATAATTTAAATGATTTATTAGATGTAGTTTTTTCTGACAATTTTTTATACAATTTAAATGTTTCTGAAAATAAAAAACAAATATATTTATATGATGGGAGAGATGGTATTAAATTTAAAAAAAAAACAACTATTGGTTATATGTATTTATTTAAATTAAATCATCTCTCAGAAGACAAAATGCACGCAAGGTCGACAGGACCATACTCATTAATAACACAGCAACCCCTAAAGGGTAAATCCAACAGGGGGGGGGCAGAGATTGGGTGAAATGGAGGTTTGAGCGCTGGAAGCCTATGGAGCTTTTTATTCTTTACAAGAAATGTTCACTATAAAATCAGACGACATTTTTGGAAGATATTCAGCTTATAAAAAAATAGTTTCTGGTATAGGTGAGTTTAATTTTAATATACCTGAAACATTTAATGTTATGATGAGAAATATAAATTCTCTTTCTTTGTATATAAGGTTTAATGATTATTAATAAAATTAATAAAAAAAAATATTTAAATATAAAAATATCATTGTTATCTAATAATAATTATTTAAATTTATCTCACGGTTTGATAGAAAATTCTAGTACTTTAAACTATAGAAGTTTTATTCCAGAAAAGGACGGGTTGTTTTGTGATAAAATATTTGGATCATCTGGTGATAAATGTTATTGCAATAAAATATTTGACAATTACAGTTTCAATTCAATATGTAAAGCTTGCGGCGTGGAGTTTAAAACTACAGGTTCTAGAAGATCAAGGTTTGGGCATTTAGAATTAAATGATGTATTTATTAATAGTTTATATTATAAGATTTTTTCTCATTATTTATCTATTATGTTGAATATTTCTATAGATTGTGTAAAAAAAATATTATATCAAAATTATTATATAGTTGTATTATCATCAATTAAAATTCTAAAAATAAATAAAATTTTAAATCTAAATGAATACTTATTTTACAAAAATAAATATTATAATAAATTCTACGCAGGAACGGGTGTGGGAGTTTTGCAGTATATATTAGATCGTTTTGATATTTTAAATGAAATTAAAAATATTGAAGAAAAAAATATTAATTTTAATATTTTAAAAAAAAAAAAATATTTAAAAAAATATACGTTATTAAAAAAACTATTTAAATCCAATATAGATTTATCAAAAACATTGATCGAGGTTTTATTGGTCATACCTCCCGATTTAAGACCTATTATTAAACTACCAAACAGCACTATCGTTTCTTCAGATTTGAATGAGTTATATAAAAGGGCGATAGATAGGAGTAGCAGGTTAAAAGAAATAAAAAAGTATCCATGGATTCCGAATATTGTTTATTTGAATGAAAAAAAAAATATTCAAAAAGCCATAGATGAACTTTTTATAGGGGGGGGTTTTAACAAAAATATGGAGTTGAAATCTTTGTCTAAAAATTTAAAAGGTAAAACAGGTTTTTTCAGACAGAATCTTTTAGGCAAGAGGGTGGACTATTCCGGTAGAGCTGTTATAGTTTCTGGTGCAAATTTAAATTTTGGTGAGTGTGCAATTCCAGAAACTATGGCTGTTGAGTTGTTTCGTCCATTCATATATAAACAATTATTGTTAAACGAAGATTTTAATTTAAAAATTGCTAAAAATGAAGTTGATAAATTTAGCAATCTTACTTTATCTATTTTAAAAAATATAATAAAAAATTTTTATGTTTTATTAAATAGAGCTCCAACGTTACATAGGTTAGGTATGCAATCTTTTAAAATATTACTAACTAAAGATAATGTTATAAAAGTGCACCCACTCGTCTGCGCAGCATTTAATGCTGATTTTGACGGCGACCAGATGGCTGCACACATACCTTTATCTAATAAAGCTAATATTGAATATAAAAATTTATTATTTTCTAGGAATAATATTTTACACCCATCAAATGGTGATTGTTGTATTATACCTACACATGAAATGGTTTTAGGTTTATATTATTCTACAAAAATTTTTAATTTTAAAAAAATTATATTATCTTTTAATAATATTTATGAAGTTTTAACTGCATATAATTACGGCTATATAAGTTTTAATTCATGCATTTTTTTTAGATTTAAAGAAATTAGTTTTAAAAGTTATATATATAAAATATATAAAACAACCCTAGGAAGACTTTTAATATTTAACAATTTTTTTAATAAATATTCATTTTCTTATTTTAATAAAGTTTTAAATAAAAAAGATATTTTAAAAATTTTTAATGATTTAATCTATAAAAATAATTTTAATTATATATATATGTTATCTAATAATTTAATGAAATTAGGTTTTAATTTTATAACTAAAATGGGCGTTTCTATATGTATTGACGATATGTTTTTTTGTTATAATAAAAAAAATATTTTATTAAAATCTTTTAATACTTTTATAAAATATAATATAGATTATTTAAATTTTTTTTTGACTAAAAAAGGTAAAAAAAAAAAAATTTTAAACTTATGAGATTTAACTTATGATTTAATATCAAGTTTTACATTTAAAGATTTAAGTTTTTCTAATTATATAGATCACAATAATATATTTATTAAAGGTGAAACTAAAAATTCTCTTTATTTGATGATGTCATCAGGTTCCAGGGGTTCTGAAAGCCAGATAAAACAAATATGTAGTAGTAGAGGTTTTATAAACTATAAAAAATATGGGTTTTTAGAAATACCAGTCATAAATTGTTTGAGAGATGGTTTAAATGTCTTTGAATATTTTTATTATTCTCACAACTCTAGAAAAACTCTAGCCGACACAGCATTAAAAACTTCAAGCGCTGGCTATCTCACAAGAAGACTGGTTGAGAGTTCTAACAATATTTTTATTTCAGAGTTTGATTGTGGTACAAGTGAAGGTTTGTTTTTTAAAAATCTGGTTTATAAAGGTGTTGTTATTGAAGATTTTTTTGAAAGGATTTTTGGAAGATTTAATTGTACTGATATCTATTTTGATGGTAAATTATTATTCAGAAAAAATACATTTATAGATATGAGTATAATTAATTGTTTAAAAAAATCAAACATAAATATAATAATGATAAGAACCCCCTTAAAATGTAAATCTATAATAGGTATATGCTCTTTATGTTATGGTTTAGATTTAAGTAAAAATAAAATTGTAAGCATAGGTGAAATGGTTGGCATAGTTGCGGGGCAGTCTATAGGGGAGCCTGGAACGCAGTTGACAATGCGTACATTCCATTCCGGGGGCGCTATTGGAAAAGCTTTAAAATTATCATTTTTTAAATCAAATAATAATGGTTTTTTAAAATACTCTTTATCTTTAAAATATGTAGTAAATAAAGATGGTTTTAAAATTGTTGTTTCAAGAATAGGTAAAATAAATATATATAATGATAACAATGATGAGTTAGAAAATTTTAATATACCTTACTCATCTTATCTATTGCAAAATAATAATACTTATGTTAAAAAAGGTGATTTAATATGTAAATGAAACTCTAATTACGACTTATTTATTTCTGAAAATAAAGGTTACATAAAATTTAATAATTTTATAGAAAATTATAATTTTATAAAAAAGGTAGATTCTGATTTTTATGAAATAATTGATAATGGAATTTTACCAACAATAAATTTAATTATTGAAGATGGTGGTGACACTATTAAATGTGAACTACAGGGGGGGGATTTAGTTTTAGTTAGTGACAACACCCTGGTAGAAGTTGGTGATATTTTAATAAAAACGCCACTTGATTTTGACGTTAATGAGGATATAGTTGGAGGTTTACCTAAAATAAATAATTTTTTTGAAGCTAGGATACCCCGAAACAGTGCAGTTATGGCTATTTGTGGAGGTGTTGTTAAATTTAACGTTTTAAAAAAAAAAAAATATATAAATATAGTAGATGAAAATGATAATAATTTAGTTAGCATTATTTGACCTAATAATAAAAAAGTTCTTGTCGTACATAATCAGTATATAAATAAAGGGGATGTTATTTTAGATGGAGAATTGAATCCCCATGATATATTATATATACATGGTTCAGACTATCTTGTTAATTATTTTTTAGAAGAAATTAAATATATTTATTTTTCTCAAGGTATTAAAATTAATGATAAGCATTTAGAAATTATAATATCTCAAATGCTAAACAATGGTGTTGTCACCAACCCTGGAGGCAGTCGTTTTATTGTTGGTGAAATAATACCTATTTCAAAAATAAATAATTTTAATTATAGTATTTCTTACGAATTTAAAATAAAATATGATCCTGTTTTAATTGGTATAACAAAAAAATCATTGAAGAATGATTGTTTTTTATCTGCAGCATCATTTCAAAGAACAACTTCAATATTGAGTGATGCTGCAATAAATTCAAAATGTGATGACATGTCTTCAATTAAAAATACTGTGATGTCCGGCAGTGTTTTTTACGCTGGATCTGGAATTTATAATAAAATTTTAAATATTTAATTTTTATAATATCATATGGTCACATTAAATCAAATTATAAATAAAAAATGTAGAAAAAAAATTTTTTTAAAAAAAAAAAATTTTTTAAATAAAAAACCTCAAATAAAGGGTGTTTGCATTAAAGTGTACACGACAACCCCCAAAAAACCAAATTCTGCGTTGAGAAAAGTTGCAAAAGTAAAATTAAAAAATAACTCCATAGTGATATGTTATATTGGTGGAGAAGGCCATAATTTACAAGAACATTCAACAGTCCTAATAAGGGGTGGGAAGGTTAAGGACTTGCCTGGGGTGAAGTACCACATTATTAGGGGGTGTTTAGATTGTGAAGGTGTTTCTTCTAGAAAAACTTCAAGATCTAAATATGGCGTTAAAAAAAATGAGTAGAAAAAAAAAAAGAGTTTTTAGGAAGATATATCCTGATATTTTTTATAATAATATTGATATTGAAAAATTTATAAATATAATAATGATATCAGGTAAAAAAACAATAGCAAGAAATATAGTTTACAAGGCGTTTAATTATATTGGTAAAAATCTTAATAAAAACCCAATAAAAATTTTTTCAACGGCTTTGGATAATGCGGCTCCGATGATAGAATCAAAAATAAAAAAGTCCTCAGGTGTAAAACGTAATTATTTTATTGATATAAAAAGATATAGAAGAAAAAGTTTATCAATGAGATGAATTAAAAAATACTCTAAACTTAGAAAAGAAAAATATATGTATTTAAAGTTGGCTCATGAAATAATAGATGCTTCAAAAAAAAGGGGGGAATCTGTAAAAAAAAGAGAGTCTGTTCATAAGTTATACACTTCAAAAAAAAATTATAATACAGATAAAGGTGGACGCCTTAAATAAAATAAAAATGGACATAAAAATAAATAATTTTAGAAATATAGGCATAAGTGCCCACATTGATGCGGGCAAAACAACTACCACGGAAAGAATATTGTTTTACACTGGCGTGAACCATAAAATAGGTGAAGTTCACGATGGTGAAGCAACAATGGATTGAATGGACCAGGAGCAAGAAAGGGGTATAACTATTACTTCGGCATCTACAACAGTGTTTTGATCAGGTTCTAAAAAAAATAAAAATTTTTATAAAATAAATATAATAGACACCCCAGGCCATGTTGATTTTACTATAGAGGTTGAAAGATCTATGCGTATCATAGATGGTGCATGTATGCTGTATTGCTCTGTCGGGGGTGTGCAACCCCAATCAGAAACAGTTTGAAAGCAGTCTGTTAAATATGGAATTTCAAAAATTATTTTCGTCAATAAAATGGATAGGGTTGGTTCTAATTTTTATAAGGTTTATAATGATTTAAAAAAAAAATTAAATGCAAACCCTGTACCTATTTATATACCATATTTTTTAAATAATAATTTTTATGGTATAATAGATTTAATTAATTTTAAATTAATAGTTTGAGAAGAAAAAAATAATGGTATGTTCTTTGATTTTATTAAAATACCTGAAGATTATATTGAAATTTCAAATAAGTGAAAAAATAATTTAATTGAAAATGTAATTTCAGATAATGATATTTTTATTGAAAAGTATTTAAATAATAAAATTATTTTAAATGATGAAATTTTATTTTTATTAAGAAAAAAAACAATTGAAAATAAAATACAACCTATGTTATGTGGAACATCTTTAAAAAATAAGGGTGTACAGTGTCTACTAGACTCCATTGTTGATTTTTTACCATCCCCTCTTGATGTTGTAGATACGGTTGGTTATGATATTTTTGGTAAAAAAGTTATCATCAAACCCTTAGAAAGTGAAAAATTTTCCGCTTTAGCGTTCAAGATTGTAAATGACCCATTTATAGGGCAATTAATATTTTTTAGAGTTTACTCTGGAAAAATTTGTAGTGGTAGTTTCGTATTTAATTCGACAAAAAACAAAAAGGAGCGTTTAGGAAGGATATTAAGGGTTCATGCAAACAGAAAAGAAGACATAACATGTGTTGGGGTTGGGGATATAGCTGCCGCGGCAGGCTTGAAAAGTTTTTACACCGGAGACACCCTTAGTGGCGTCGACAATTTTGTTGTTTTAGAAAAAATATTTTTTCCTGACACTGTAATATCACAAAGTTTAATTATTAAAAATAAATCTGATGAAGAAAAAATTTTTATAATTTTAGAAAAATTAAACCATGAAGACCCTTCATTCAAATTTAAAGTCGATAACGAGTCTAGCGAAATAGTTATAAGTGGTATGGGGGAGCTACATTTAGAGGTTTTAGTTGAAAAAATAAGAAGAGAAAATAATTTAGAATTAATTGTAGGAAAACCTAAAGTTTCGTATAGAGAAACTATTAAAAAAGATATCAATAATGTTGAAGGTAAATACATCCGCCAATCAGGAGGCAGGGGGCAATATGGGCATGTTGTCATCAATCTCGTTGTCGGCTCAAAAGGTTCAGGAGTTATATTTATTAATAGCATTAAAAGCGGCGCTATACCTAAAGAATATATATCAAGTATAAAAAAAAGTATAGAGGATACAGCAAGAGCTGGCGTTTTATGAGGTTACCCTGTCTTGGATGTTATTGTTGATCTAATAGATGGTTCTTATCATGATGTAGATTCAAGTGAAAATGCTTTTAAAATAGCTTCTAGTATAGCTTTTAAAGAAGCCTTTAAAAAAGCGCAACCAACACTTCTCGAGCCTGTTATGCTTGTACACACAGAAGCGCCTAACGAGTGTTTGGGGGCCGTTATAAGTAATCTTTCAAGCAAAAGGGGTGAATTAATAAATATTGAAGATGTTTCAAACGAGTATAAAACACTTAAAAGTAATATCCCCTTGTCTGAGATGTTTAATTATTCAACAAACCTGAGATCTCTAACTAAGGGTAGGGGTAGTTACAGTATGTTTTTTAGTTTTTATTCTGAAGTTCCTCAAAATATTTTAAAAAGTATTATTTAATTTTATGAAAAATATTGTTAGGGTTTATATAAAATCTTATGATTTTAAAATTTTAAATAAAATTATTAATAAATTAAAAGTTATATCTTCTGATAATAAAATTAAATTTTCTGGTCCTGTGTTTTTGCCAATAAAAAAAGAAATTTTTAATATATTGAGATCTCCTCATGTTAATAAAGATTCTAGGGATCAATTTCAAATATCAATATATAAAAGATTAATGATTTTTTTTAATGTTAATTCTAAATTTATTATAATTTTAAGAGATTCTTTATTTTATTATAGTTTAGATTTTAATTTTAGATTTTTTTATTAAATGATTTTTTTTTTAGGAAAAAAAATAGGAATGTCCTATATTTATAATAAAGAGGGGTATTATACTCCCTTAAGTATAGTTTATATATATAATTGTTATATTTTTAAAACTTTTAAATTTTTAAATAATTACTTTTTTATATTTTCTTACTTTTCAAGTTTTTTTAATTATAAAAAAAAAAAAAATTATTTTAAAAAAACTAATGTTAGTAAATATGATTTTTTTAACTTCAAGTTAAACAATTTGGTGCCTTTAAATATTTTTTATATCAATCAGAAAGTAAATATTTTTGGAATATCTATAGGTAAAGGTTTTTCTGGCGTTATAAAAAAACATAATTTTAAATCTGGAGATTCTTCTCACGGTAATTCTAAAGCACATAACAAGCCAGGCTCTATAGGCATGTGTCAGGATTTGGGGAGGGTTTATAAAGGCAAAAAAATGCCGGGACGTTTAGGTTCAAAAAGGATTTTTTTAAAAAATTTAAAAATTTTAAAAATTGATTTTTATTATAATATTTTTTATTTAAATGGAAGTATTCCCGGTTTTAAAAATTCTAATTTATTTATATCTCCAAAATATATATTTTAATGAATTTTAATTATATTGATTCTAAAGGTAATATAAGTATTTTTTTATTTAATGGTATAATTTTTAAAAACTTTTTTAATTTAGAATTAATTTATCAGTTTATTATTTTTTATAATTGTTTTTATAGAATAAATAAAAGTGTTCAAAAAAATCGATCATTTATTAATTATTCAACAAAAAAAATTTACAAACAAAAAGGAACCGGACGATCTAGGGCTGGCTCACTATCAAGCTGTGTTAGAGTTAAAGGTTCTAGAGCTTTCCCAAACATATATTATATAAACTACGCTTGCAATTTTAATAAAAAAAATTATAAATTATCTTATTTTTTGATATACTCTAATTTATTTTTTAATAATTTTTTTTTTATTTTAGAGGATTTTTTTTTTATAGATATTAAAAGTAAATTATTATTTTCTTATTTTAAAAATATACTCTATATTAATAATTTTTTAATTTTAACTATAAAAATAAATAAAAAATTTTTTCTTTCTTTAATTAATTTTAAAAAAATAAAATTATTTTATTTTTTTAATTTTAATCCTATAATTTTATTAAAATATAATAAGTTAATTATTACAAGATCTTGTTTTGAATATTTTTTAAATGATTAGTTTTTATAATTATTTAAATTTTTATTATTTTAATAAAAAATTTTTTTTAAACTTAATATTAAATGTTTGATGCACTAAAAATTATAAAACGTTTAAAAATTTAATTATATTTTCAGTTTTAAAAAAAAGCAATAAGATTGATATTAAAAATTCTGTTGAATTTTTTTTAGAATTAAGAATTTTAAAAATAAATACTTTAATTTGTAAAAAAAGAGATAAAAAAAAAGCTTTTATTTATTATAATGGTTTTATTTAAATTTAAACCTGTTACTTCTGGTACAAGAAATAAAATAAAAATATTTAATAATTTATATAAATTTAAATTTTTTAAAAAAAATTCTAAAATTCTAAAATTTAATGCCGGTAGAAATAATAAGGGTGTGATATCTGTGAGGCATTTAGGGGGGAGGCTTAAAAGAAAGTATAGGTATATTGATTTTTTTAGAAATAAAGATGACATATTTGGTATTGTTGAGCGCGTTGAGTATGATCCTAATAGGAATTCTAATATATCACTTATTTTATATTCTGATGGTGAAAGGAGGTATATTATTTCTCCTAAAAATCTATTTATTAGTAACACTATTATCTCAGGACCTTCTGCGTCTGTAAAAATAGGCAACACGTTGTATTTAAAGTGTATACCGTTAGGTATAAGAATACACTGCGTTGAATTAAAACCTGGAAAAGGTTGTATTTGTTCTAGATCTGCAGGTTCTTATTGCGTTATTGTTTCTAACTTTTCTGAAACCGTTATTATTA
>NZ_CP094197.1:12133-77280 GCF_024820135.1 Candidatus Nasuia deltocephalincola | reverse complement strand
AGGTAAAAAGTTAAAACCTTTAAAAAAAAATGTCTAGATCCACAAAAAAAGGCCCATATTTTAATTTTAAGTTTTTAAAAAAAGTAAATAACATATTAAATTTAAAATCAAAAAAAGTAGTAAAAACTTGATCAAGAAATACTGTGATTTTACCAATTTTTGTAGGTTTTACAGTAATGATTCATAATGGTAGAAAACATATACCTATTTATATAAACCAAGACATGGTCGGGCACAAATTAGGTGAGTTTTCATTTACCAGAAATTTTAAAGGACATTCTGTTAAAAAAAAATAATTTTAATTTATTTATGCTTTATAAATTTTTTTTTAAAAATATAAATATTTCTTATAAAAAATTTAAAATTTTTATTTTTAATTTATTAAAGTTTTCTAGATATTTATTTGAATTATTATTATATTTAAATTTTTTTAATAATAAAACTTGTTTTATTGTTAAAAAGGTATTTTTATTTATTTTAAATAATCTTAAATCATTAAATATATATAATATTTATTTTTTTAAAATAAAAGAATTCTCTATAGGTAAGGGTTGCTCTTATTCTAAGTATAATTATCGAGCTAAAGGAAATTGTGATATTATTTTAAAAAAATTCTGTAATATTTTTTTATTATTATGGGAAAAAAAGTAAACCCTTTTATTTTTAGAGTCAATATAAATCGAAATTGAAATTCTTTTTGGTATACTAAAAAAAGTAATTATTCTAATTATTTAATAGAAGATATAAATATAAGAAATTATTTAGACAAATTTTTTAAAAATATACCGTCTGGAAAAATTATAATATTTAAAAATTTAAATTTTATTTTTATTAATATATATTTAAAAAAAATTTCTTTCAATAAATATACTTTAAAAAATTTAAAAAAAAATTTATTAATTTTTACGGATAAAAAAATATTTTTAAAATTTAAAAATATTTTAAATTCTAGTTTAGATGTTAAATTAATTTTTTTTTATATAAAAAAAAAAATAGAATCTAATTCTCCATTTAAAGGTGTTTTAAGAAATATAATTAATGATGCCTTTAAATCAAAGTGTTTTGGTTTGAAAATATCTATACAGGGCAGAATAAATGGTAACATTTTAACTAGAAAACAAATTTTTTGTTATGGAAAACTGCCTCTCCAGAGATTTTGTTCAAATATAAAATATTATTCCGGGCCGGCGAAAACTTCTTATGGTGTTATAGGTATAAAAATTTGAATATATTTAGGTGATTATGTTTATTAATTTATGAATAATAAAAAATTTATTAAATTTAGAAGGGGTAATAATAAAGGTTTTTCTTATAAAGGAAATTATTTAGCTTTTGGTAATTATGGTTTAAAATCTATTTCTAAAGGAAATATTAATTATAAACAATTAGAATCTGGAAGAAAAGTCATATCTAAATATATTAAAAAAATAGGTAAATTATGAATTAGAATTTTTCCAGACCTTTCTTATACAAAAAAACCTGTAGATGTCCGCATGGGGAATGGCAAGGGTGATATTAGTTTTTATATATTCAAGGTAAAACCTGGAAGAGTTATATATGAAATATTTGGGCTTTCTAATATTATCTCTATTAAAGTTTTAAATCTTGCTTCTTTTAAATTGCCTTTAAAAACAACAATTATTTATAATTAGTTTTAATGAGAAAAATTAATTTTATATATTTTTTTAAAAAAAATATTTTTTTTTTAAAAAAATATATATTTGAATTATATATAGATTTATTTAATTTTAGATTTTTAAAAAAAAACACTCTACAATTAAAAATTTTAAAAAAAAAAATTAAAATAATAAAAAATATTATTAAATTAAAATTAAATGAAAATTTTATTTGGGGTAGTTTTAAAAATTAAAATGAATAAAACTGTAGTTGTTCATGTAAAACATTTTTTTAAATATCTTATATATAAAAAAATATCTTATTTTTTTAAAAAATATTACGCACATGATGATTTTAATCTATGCGTAAAAGATGATAAAGTTTACATGATGGAGTGCAAGCCTTATTCTAAAATTAAATTTTGAAAAATTATTAAAATAATATAATGATATTATAAAAATGGTACAAAATGAAAGTTTTTTAAACGTTTGTGACAATTCGGGGGCAAAAACTGTTTGTTGTATAAAAGTTTTAGGTTCTAGTAAAAAAAAATATGCTTATTTAGGAGATTTATTAAAAGTTAGCATTAAAAAAATAAATACACACAGTAAAATAAGACGAGGCGAAATATATAATGCTGTTTTAATCAGATCTATTTATAATTTTAAAAGATTTGATGGCTCTTATATAAGTTTTAATGAAAATTCTGTTGTTCTTTTAAATAATAAAAACGAACCCTGTTTTACAAGGGTTTTTGGTCCGGTGGTTAATGAATTAAAAAAAATAAATATTTTTGGTTTTAAAATAATTTCTTTATCTTCTCTAATTATTTAAAATTTTGAATGAGTTATTTTATGAAAATTTATAAGGAAAAAATTTTTTGAGATTTATATTATCATTATAATTTTAAAAATATTATGCAAATTCCTTATATTTCAAAAATTAATCTAAATTCTTGTTGTGGAAAATTTTTTTTTGATAAAAAAAAAATTAATTTTTTTTTTATCAATATTAATAATATTTGCAATCAAAAACCTATTTTTGCGAAATGCAAAAAATCTATATCTGAGTTTAAAATTAAAAAAAATGATAATATAGCCATTAAATTAACATTAAGAAAAAAAAATATGTATAATTTTTTATACAAAACTTTAAATTTATCTTTACCTTTAATTAAAAGTTTTGAAGGTTTTTCTTTAAAATCTTTTGATGATTTTGGAAACTATAATTTTGGTATCAAAGATTATTCTATTTTTCCAGAAATGGATTCTTCCTCTAATGATTTTAATTTTAATGTTGGTCTAAATGTATCAATTGTATTTAAAAATTCTAATATTGAAAAATCTTTTAATTTTTTAAATTATTTAAATTTTCCTTTTAAAGATGTCTAAAATAAGTATTTTTCAAAGAGAAAAAAAAAGATTTTTTATGTTTTATAAAAATTATTCAAAATATAAATTTTTAAAAAATAATTTAAAAAATAATTCAAAAAAAAAATTTTTTGGTTATTTTAATTCAACAATAGATTTTCAAAGATTTTCTAGAAATTCAAACCCCACTCGAATTAGAAATAGGTGTTATATCACAGGAAGAGCGAGAGGGGTTTTTAGGAGGTTTGGATTATCTAGGTGTGTTGTAAAAAATTTAGCTTTTAGAGGTTTTATACCGGGTTTGTTTAAATCAAGTTGATAAAAATGTTTGATATTTATAATTTTTTATCTGATGCTATAAATAAAATTTTAATTTATCAAAAACTGAATTTATCTTATGTTTTTTTAAGTTTTTCTAAAAAACTTATAAATATTTTAAAAGTTTTAAAATTTAATGGTTATATAAATAATTTTTATTTATTTGATTATAAAATAAGCTTAATTATTATTAAACTTAAATATTATAAAAAAAAACCTGTTATAAAATTTTTTAAAAAAACTTCTAAATTAAATTTAAAAATTTATAAAAAATATAAAAATTTACCAAGTTTTATGAATGGTCTAGGAGTAATTATTATAACAACTTCAAAGGGAGTCATGACTTGTTGTGAGGCTAAGAAGATTGGTGTTGGGGGCGAGCTGATTTGTTATGTTTTTTAAAAAAAGATATTTTAAATTTGCTAGATTATCTAATAAAACGTTATATTTATTTAATATTTTTTTAAATTTTAATAATTTTTATTTTGAATTTTTAGGTTTTCTTGGTTTTTACAAAATTTATTTTAAATATTTTTATTTTTTTAAAAAAAATAACTTTATAAATATTTTTAATTTAAAAAATTTTTTTTTTTTAAAAAAATTAACAGGCTTTATTTATTCTTTTATTTTTAACACCATTAGAGGGTTAATTTTTAATTATGAAAAGATTTTAATTTTTAGAGGTTTAGGTTATAAAGTCAATTTAAGATCTTCATATTTATATTTTTATTTATCGTATTCACACCCTTGTGTATTAAAGATACCCCCTGATATATTTATTAAAATATTAAATAATAATAATAATGAAATTTCTATAAAAAGTAACAACAAACAAAGATTAGGTGAGACCTGTTTAATATTTAAAAAATTAAAAAAAGTAGATATTTATAAAGGTAAGGGAGTTTTTTATAAAAATGAAAAAATAATTTTAAAAATTTTTAAAAAAAAATAATTTTATGAATAAAATTTTATTAAAAAAATCTTTTTATTTTAAAAAATTTTTTATTTTTTATAACTATAAAATATATTTATATTTAAGTAATAAAAATATATATTGTAATTTATTTTCATTTTTTAATTATAATATAATACTTTCTTTATCTACTATAAATTCAAAATTAAAGAATTATATTTTAATTAATTTTGGAAAATCTATAAATAATATTTTTATTTTTGAATTTTTAGCTAAAGTTTTTTCTTATTATATTTTAAGTATAAATATATACAATTTAAAATTTAAATTTTCTAAAAAAATTAGATATTCTAAAAAAATACATTTATTTTATTTATTTTTAAAAAAATATTTATTTATAAATAAAAAATGAGTTTAACTTTTTATAAAAAAATTTTAAAAACTTATAAAGTTTTTAAAAGTAATAAAGGTTTAAATGTTACAAAGTATACAACAATCGTCGCTATTGGCGACAGAAATGGGGGTTTGGGGGTAGGTAAAGGTGTCAACAGTGAGCAGGATATGAGTTTATTAAAAGCTGTTAATAATGCGAAATTTAGTTTTTTAAAAATTTTTTTAAAAAACTCAACTATACCCCACCCCATTACCGGAAAATCTGGAAAATGTGTTGTCAATTTATTTCCTCTAAATAAAATAATAAATTTTTCTTGTGGAAATTACATAAGGGCCATGTTAGACGTTATGGGTTTATATAAAATATCTAGTAAAATATATGGTACAGGAAATTTTTATAATATAATTAAAGCCTTTTTAAACGCTTTATACAATATAGAATCTCATATTTTTTCTTATAATAAAAAAATTTTTAGATGTTTTTAAAAAATATAAATAAAAAATTTTTTAAAAGATTGGGAAAAGGTGAAGGTAGCCACCATGGAAAAACATGTGGCAGGGGACACAAGGGTCAAAAGGCAAGATCTGGATCTAAAACCCCCCCTGATTTTGAAGGTGGGCAAACAAAATTTTTTAAACGATTACCAAAATTTGGTTTTAAGTCAAAAAAAAATATTTATTCTTTAAATCTTTTAAAATTAAATAATATTCCGTTTTCTCTTATAAGTGTTTATATTTTAAAGAAAATAAATTATATAAATAAAAATGTATTTAATATTAAAATATTTTCTAATTTTTTTTTAAAAAAAATAATATTTTATAATATATATTTGTCTAAATTTTTGCTTTTTTTATTTTTAAGTATAAATTTTATTTTTATATTTTAATAAAAATTTAATAATTTATTTTTATATTTTTTTATAATTATTTTAATTATTAATTTTATGTTTAAAAAAAAATTATTAAAAAATAAAAAAAGGGGTTTAATAACAACTGAAGCCACAGTAACGGAATGTTTACCCAACAGTGTCTGCCGGGTTAAAATAAAAGATACTGGAAACTTTTCTACCTGTTATCTATCAGGTAATATGGTTAGAAACCATATAAGTTTAATAGTTGATGATACTGTTATTATAGAGCACAGTGTTTATGATTCTGAAAAATGTCGGGTTATTTTTAGAAAATAATGAAAGTTTTATCATCAATAAAAAAAATTTGTAAAAATTGCAAAATTATTAAAAGAGGTAAAAAATTATATATTAAATGTATAAACTTAAAACATAAACAAAGACAAGGTTAAATTTTATGATTACTATAAAAGGTTATAATTTTTTAGAAAATAAAAATATATACATATCTCTTACAAATATATACGGCATTGGTTTTTCTAGATCAAAATATATATGTAAATCTTTAAATATAAATTTTTATAAAAAAAATAAATATTTGACTGAAATAGAACTAAAAAATATATCTAACAAAATTTCTCTTTTTAAAACTGGTGATTTCTTAAAAAAAATAGTATTAAATAATATAAAGAATTTAAAATATATTAAATGTTACAGAGGGGTAAGACATGAGAAAAATCTTCCTGTGAGAGGTCAGAATACAAAAAATAATTCTAAAACACGAAAAGGTCCAAGAAAATCAATTTTTTTTAAAAAAAAAGTAAATGTTAAAAAAACAAAAAAAAAAAAATAAAAAAAAATTTTGATTAGAATATAAAGTTTCTAAAAATAAAAAAAATATTGTTATATTTCACATTCTTTGTACATTTAATAATATTATAATAACTTTATCTGATATTAAAGGAAATAGTATATACTGGGCTACCGCATCTAGCGTTGGTTTTAAAGGTTTTAAAAAATCAACTCCATATGCTGCACAAACCGCAGCAGAAAAAGTTGGCAGATATGCATATGATAAAAATTTTAAAGAAGCAAAAATCTTTATAAAAGGGGGGGGGAGTGGTAGAGATCATGCAATCAGGGGTATTTTTAATTGCGGTGTTGATATTTTATCCATTAGTGATGTTACCGCAACACCCCACAATGGTTGCAGAATTAAAAAATCAAGAAGAAATTAATATTTTTAAATGTACAGAAAACCTAATTTTAAGTTTTATCGTAGAGAAAAAAATCATAATTTGTTTTTAAAAAATACAATTTTAAATAAAAAATTTTTTAATAAAATTTATAAAAAAGGAAATAATTTTAATCAAAAAAGTAAATTTTTTATTTCAACGCATTATTCTAATCAATTAAAAGAAAAAAGAAAGTTAAAGTTGATTTATGGCATTTCTGATAAAAAATATAATATTTATTATAATAAATCTAAAAATAAAGATGGTGATATATTAAATAATATTATAAATTTTTTAGAATTGAGGTTAGATAATGTTGTATATAGAATGTTTTTTGGTATTACAAGATATGAATCTAGACAAATAATTAATCATAAAAATATAAAAGTAAATAATAAAATTTTAAATATACCCTCTAAAATTTTAAATGTAGGTGATTATATTAGTTTTTTTAATATTAATAAATTTAAAAGAAAGATTTATTTTAATTATTGTGTGGAAAATAATTTAACACCAAATTGAATTTTTATTAATAAAACTAAATATTCAGGCTATTTAAAAAGAGATTTAAATTGTGATGATATAGCAAAATATGTTGATGTTAATAAAAGTTATATTTTTGGTAATTGTAGAAATTATTAAAAGCAATAAATTTTAAAATAAAATGGATAAAATATATTTTGATTATATAGAATTAATAAGTTTAAATTTTTATAAAATTGTTTTTAAACCTTTTATTTGCGATAGTTTATTTATAAATGTTATAGCCAACACAATAAGACATTCTTTGTTTGTTAACACTTTTGGTTATGCTGTCACAGAAATAAAAATATTTAATGCCAATAGTGAATTTGGATATGTGTTTGGGTTAAAAGAGGATTTATTAAATCTTATATTAAATATAAAGAATTTAGTTTTTAAATTAAAAAGAAAGAAAAAAACCTTTTTAAGGCTTTTCAGCAATAAAACAATTGTTAAAGGAAAACACATAACTTTAAATAGGTATACTAAAATTTTAAACCCTAATCATGTTATAGCTAATTTAAATGATAATTTTAATATTGATTTAATTTTAAAAATTGAAAAAGGTAAAGGTTATATACCTTTTAGTTCTGATAAAACTTATAAGAACAGTTCAAGTTTAAAAAACAGTATCCTACTTGACGCATATTTCTGCCCTATTTTGAGGGTTTCATATTCAATAAATAAAATAGAAGATTTATTTTATAATAATATCTATAAAATTATTTTTTTTATAGAAACGAATGGTTTAATAAGCGCTAAAAAAGCTTTAATCGACTCTGTAATATCTTTTTTACATATTTTTTCTAATTTTAAAATTTTTAAAAAAAAAAATATAAATAATTTTTTTTTATTTAATAATTATAATAGTTATTTGTCTATTTCAACAATAGATTCAGGTTTAACTTTTAGAACTTGTAAACATTTAATTAATTTCGGCATTTTATATATTAATGATTTAATTAAATGTACCAGATTTGATATAATTAATATTTTTTTTTTTAGCAATAAAACACTTTTAGAAATAATCAATATTTTAAAAAAATATAATCTTTTCTTATCATAGTTAATTTAATGAGACATTTTTTAAAATTTAGAAAATTTAATTTTAATAATAGTTATAGAAAAAGTTTATTTATGAATTTGTCCAATTCATTAATAAAGTATGAGTTTTTAAAAACAACTTTATTAAAATGTAAAGAGCTTAGAATATTTTTAGAACCTTTAATTAATATTAGCAAAAATTTTTCTGATTTTAATTTTAAATTTTTAATTAAAAAAATAAAAAATATAAATTCTATTTTTAAGTTATTTAAAATAATAGGACCAAGATACCACTCAAGGTGTGGCGGTTATTTAAAAATCTATAAATATGGTTTTAGAAAAGGTGATAACTCACCATTATCTTTTATTATTTTTTCTTAAAATTATGTTTAAAATATATGATTTTATAATTATTTATAAATTTAGAAAAAAATATAATTTTTTTGAATTTATTTTATTTTTAAAAAATATGATAATTCATAATAATTGTATTATATTAAATATTGAAAATTGAGGTGTTTTACCTTTTTATTATAAAATAAAAGGTTTTAAAAGAGGTTTTTTTTTATTATTAAAATTAAAAATTGATTTTTTTTTTTTAAAAATTTTAATTAATTATTTAAAATCAAATATTTTTATTTTAAGATATTTTTTAACTAAAATAAAAAAAAATAATTATTTTATAAATTTTTTTTGTTCAAAAAAAATAAAAAAAAAAAATGTTGTTAAAAAATAAAATAAAAAAAAAGTTTAGGCTTTTGAGTTATTGTGATTATAAATTTTTAAAAAAATTTATAAATATGGAAGGTAAAATTTTTTTTAAAAATAAGTATAAAAAAATGAATTTTTGAATTAAAAATAAAATTAAAAAATATATAAAAAGACTTAGATTTTTATCTCTACTGCCTTATACTTTTAAACATATTTTTAATAGTGGTGTTAAATTTAAAATTATAAAATGTTAGTTTTATTATTAAATAATTTTTTTATTTTTAATTTTTTGTATAGTTTTTTAAATTTTAATAAAAAATATATTAGTAATTATTTAATTTTTTTTAAAAAAATTATTATTTCAAATATTGATAAAAAGTTTTTTTATAAATTTAAAAAAATTTTTTTTTTTAAAATTTTAATTAAAAATAAAATATTAAAAAGAGTAAAGTTTTATAATTTAAAAATTTTTATTTTTAAAAAAAATTTTTTTAATTTTAGATTATTTGAATTTTTAAAAATTAATAAAATTTTATATTATAAATTTTTAATAAAAAAAATTTTATTTAATAATTTACTATTTTACATTATTAATTTATTGAATTTTAATTTTTATATTAAAATTTTAATAATATTATTTTAATTATTTATTTTAATAAAATGTTAAAAAATAATATTTTGAAAAATTTTTACTCCACCCACTCGGAACAGTATATTTTGGCTAGCTTGATACTTTATAATAATTCTTGAAACGATATTTATTATTTTTTGAGTATTGATAATTTTTTTTTTAAAAATCATCAAATAATATTTTCTATTATTTTAGAATTTTTAAATTTAAATATTGATTTCGATATTTATTCTATTTATAATAGGATTAAAATATACTCTAATTTTAATTTTTTAAATTATTTAAACTATATACTACAAAAAACACCCAACCCCTATAATATAGTTTATTATGCTCATATAATTCACAATATGTATTTATTAAGAAAAATTTTATTATTTTCAAATAATATTGTAAACAATATTTTAAAATCAGAAAAATTAAATATAAGTGAAATGTTATTTAATATAGAATTGAATATTTTTGATATTATAAAAGACCATTTAAAAGAAAAGAGCGATTCTTACCTTTTAAGTAATATTTTTAATAAATATTTTTTAGATAAAAATTTTTTAAAAAATTTTTGTATATCAACAGGCTTTAAAGATCTTGACAACATAATAAAAAAAATAAGCGGTGGTGACCTTTTAATTGTTGCTGGTAGACCCTCTATGGGTAAAACATCTTTTTCTTTAAATATAGCTAAAAACGTTTCAGACAAATATAGTTTGCCTGTCATTATATTTTCTATGGAAATGTCGTCAAATCAAATTTTATTAAAATTTCTAAGCTGTATTTTAAATGAAGATCAAGATTTTATAAATAAAACTCTAAATTCTGAAATTTTAAATAATTTTAATAAAAATTATTTAAAATTAATATATTCATTAAAAATATTTATTGATGAAACCGTTAATCTTAACATAATTCAAATATATACCAAGTGTAAATTTTTAATAAAAGAGCATGGTTCTTTAGGTTTAATTATTGTTGATTATTTACAGTTGATGAATAGTACAAATCCAAGCCAAAATAGAGTTCTAGAAATTTCTGAAATTTCTAGATCCCTAAAATGTTTAGCTAAAGAATTAAATGTTCCAATAATAGCAATATCACAATTAAATAGAAATCTTGAATCTAGAACCAATAAAAGGCCTTTAATATCTGATTTAAGGGAGTCTGGCTCCATAGAACAGGATGCCGATATAGTTTTATTTATATATAGGGATGAAATATATGATTCTAAAAATCTTTTAAATAAGAATATAGTTGAAATAATAGTAAGTAAACATAGAAATGGTCCACTTGGAACAACGAATCTTTATTTTTTTGATGATAAATCAAAATTTTCAGATTTTTAATTTATATATTTTTTGTTAAATTTATTTAAAATTTTGATTTTTTTTATTTCTTTGTTTTTTTTATACATTTGATATGATATTAATGAAATGTTAATTTTTTTTAAATTAAAATTATTATTCTTTATTTTAATTTTTTCAAAAATTTTTAAATTTGAATTTATTATAAATTTTTTTTTACATATATTATCTAGAAAAATTATTATTTTATTCATTATAATATTTTTTTAATTAATTTTTTAAAGAATTCTTTATTAAATAATCCTTGTTTTTTTATTATTATTTTTTTTTTTAATATTATTATAATTGTCGGTATATTTTTTATAGAAAATTTTTCTGCAGTATAGTAATTATAATCAATATTAATTCTTATTATTTTTATTTTATTTTTAAATTTTATTTCTATATCATTAATTATATTTTTTGATATTTTGCAAATTTCGCATCATTCTGATCAAAAATATATTAATATTGGACAATTCAATATATTTATTAATTTTTTTAATATTTCATCATTTAAATTTTTCATTTTTTAAAAATCATGATTTTAAATAATTTTAAAAAAAATATTATAAAAAAGTATGCTCATAATTTATATGACACGGGCTCCACAGAATTACAAATAATTTTACTAACATTTAAAATAAATAATTTAAAAATACATTTAAATAAATATAATAAAGATAAAAAAAATAAAAAAAATCTTCCAATTTTTATAAATAAAAGAAAAAAATTTTTAATTTACTTAAAACGTAAAAAATTTTATATTTATAATAATTTAATAGAAGATTTAAATATAATCGATGTGGTGAAATGGTAAACACGTCATCCTAAGAAGGTGGTGGCATATTTTTGCTTTACGAGTTCAAATCTCGTCATCGATATGCGCCTTAAGAGCTTTCTTCACTTGTAGAATAATTATATTTATACTCTTCACCCTTATAACTGACTTCTTCATTTTCATCATTAATAATTTCATTGTCTTTTGAAATTTTATTTTTTAAGTTATCTTCATTTTCATTTTTTTCATTATTTTCTTCATTTAAATTATTATCATTATTTTTTTTATAATCATTATTGATTATTTTTGCTTCATCGGCAAATATTTCTGTAATGTAGTTGTATTCATTTTTTGAATTTAACCACCTCCTTGTTTTGATTTTACCTAATACATAAATTAACATATTTTTTTTAAAATATTTATTAATATTATTTATAATTACTCTATGCCAATTATTATTTTTTTTATTGTTTATATTTTCTGTTGTAATTAATTTTAATATTGTTATTCCAATATTATTTTTAAAATATTTTATTTCAGGCTCCATACCTATTTTACCTACTAATATTACTTTGTTTAACATTGAAAAAAAAAAATGATTCCTTTATTATCTATAATAGGAAAATTTAATGTTGGTAAATCACATTTTTTTAATAATATTATTTATTTTAAAGATAATTTATCTTATAACTTTAAATTTTTAACTTTAAATAATAAAAATTTTTTTAATATATTCAATAATTATAATTATATAATTATTGATAGTGTGGGATTTAACTTTTTTTTACACTTTAAAACAAATATTAATTATTTAGTTTATGAATCTGATTTATTGCTTTTTTTTTTAGATAATTATTATGGTATATTTTATGAAGATAAGATATTATCTATTTTTATAAAAAAGAAAAAAAAATATATTTTTTTAATTATTAATAAAATAGATAATTCAAATTTAAATATTAATATTTTTAATTTTTTCAAATTAGGTTTTAAAAAACCATACTTAATAAGCTCTTCAAATGATTTTAACTCCTCCTATTTAATTAATTCCATTTTAACTAAATTTTGTTTTTTAAAAAAATGTTTTCATTTTAATAAAAAATTAAATAAATTAAAAATAATAATTATTTATAATAATAATAGACTAAATCATTTTATAAATTTTTTTTTTAATAAAAAAAAAATTAAAAATTTATTTAAAAATTTTTTTAATGTAAATTTTTTTTTATTTTTAAAAAAAATAAATTTTAATTTTATAAATATTAATAAAAATTTTAATTTTTATGAAAAAATAAAAAAATTTTATTTTTTGAAGATTTTACAAAATATAATAATATCAGATATAATAATTTTTATTATAGATCCATTTTTTTTTTTTAAAAATTTATTTTTTTTAAAATTTATTTTAAATAATTTTAAATATTTAATATTTTTAATAAATAAATTAAATATATTAAATATTTTAGAAAAAATTTATTTTAAAAATTTTTTTAAAAAAAAATTTAATTTATTTTTTTTCTATATATTTTTTTTTTCTATATGTTACAAAATAAATTATTTTTATATAAATTATTACATAAATAAAATTAATAATTTTTTTTATTTAAATTTTAAATTTAATAAAAATTTTAATATCTTTATTAATAATTTTAATAATTTTTTAAAATTAAATTATAATAATTTAAAAATTAATATTAAGTGGGTCCATCAAGGGGGCAAAAATCCCCCTTTAATTATCATTCATGGTGAAAATTTAATTAATTTAAAATTATTTAATTTATTAAAAAATTTTAGATTTAATTTTATTAAATTTTTTAAATTAAAAAGTATTTTTTTAAAAATTATTTTATTATAAAGCTACTCAACATCCTCTTCGTCACCCTCATCATCTTTATTTTTTTTTATATTAACAATCCCTACATCAGTTGTTAATATTAAACCTGCAATAGATGAGGCATTTTGAAGTGCTGTTCTTGTAACTTTTGTAGGATCAACAATACCTTTAGATATTAAGTCAAAATATTCTCTTTTAACAACATCATAACCATAATTTATATTTTTATTATTTGATATATTATTTAAAATTACACCCGCTTCTTCTCCTCCATTATTTATGATTTGTTTGATGGGTTCTTCCATAGATTTTAAAACTATTTTTATTCCACTATTCTGATCTTCATTTTCACCCTCTAGTTTAGAAATAATGTTTTTTATCTTAAATAGGGCCACACCACCTCCAGGAACTATCCCTTCCTCTATCGCTGCCCTTGTCGCATGTAGGGCGTCTTCAACTCTTGCTTTTTTCTCTTTCATCTCAGCCTCTGTTGCCGCCCCAACTCTTATTAGGGCTACACCATTAGAAAGTTTTGATAATCTTTCCTGAAGTTTTTCTGATTCGTATTGTGATTTACTTTTATTTATTTGATTGGAAAGATTTTTAATTCTATTAGATATGTCATAAGGGTCCCCAGCACCCTCTATTATTATGGTGTTTTCTTTTTGAATTTCTATCTTTTTGGCTTGACCTAAGTCGGACAGGCTTGCTTTTTTTAAGGAAAGTCCTAATTCTTCAGTTATAACTGTACCTCCAGTTAAAATAGCTATATCATCCAGTATTTCTTTTCTTCTTTCGCCAAACCCGGGCAATTTCACTGCAGCAATTTTTATGTTCCCTCTCAAATTATTTAATATTAGAGTTGCTAAAACTTCACTATCAACATCTTCTGACATTATTAAGAGGGGTCTTTTTGATTTTGATACCGCCTCTAATATTGTTATTAATTCTTCTATATTGTATATTTTTCTATTATATATTAAAATAAATGAATTTTCTAATATCGCAACCTGTTTTTCCTGGTCTGTGATAAAATATGGAGATATGTAACCTCTTTCAAATTGCATACCTTCAACAATTTCTAATTCATCTTCTAGCGATTTTCCTTCTTCAACAGTTATTATTCCTTCTTTTCCAATTTTTTCAACAGCTTCTGCGATATATTTCCCTATATTATCGTCGTTGTTTGCAGATATGGATGCCACCTGAGAAATTTCTTTTGTGGTGTCACATTTTTTACTTATTTTATTTAATTCTTTCACCGCCTCTGTGGTTGCTTTTTCAATACCTCTTTTTAAATCTATAGGATTTAATCCCGATGTTATATATTTTAAACCTTCCTTTATCATAGAATATGCTAAAACTGTAGCTGTTGTTGTACCATCACCTGCGTTCTCACTAGTTCTAGAAGCAACCTCCTTTAATATTTGAACTCCCATATTTTCAAATTTATCTTTTAAATCTATTTCTTTGGCAACAGTGACACCGTCTTTTGTTATTAAAGGTGTGTTGAAATTTCTTTCCAATATCACATTTTTACCCTTTGGGCCCAATGTTATTTTCACTGCTTCGGTCAACAGTTCTATCCCATCCATCATTTTCCTTCTGATGCTATTTCCAAATAATAATTCTTTCATTTTTATTTTTTAAATTAATTTTTATTTTAAACCATGGAGTTATCATTATTTTATTAAAATTAAATATTTATACTAATATGTTATAACTTTTTATTTTATTTAAATTTTTATCAAATTCATAAATTATTGGTTTTGAATTTTCCAAAAAACTATTTTCTTTTTTATTATCTAAATAATTAATTAATATTTTTAATATATTACTGTGCGCAACTATAATAATTTTTTTTTTTTTTATTTTTTTTTTTATTTTTTCATTCCAAAACCCTAATACGCGAACTAAAAGATCATCTAAAGATTCTGTATTTGGAATTTTTTTATTTTTATATTTTTTTTTTAATCTTTTTAATCTAATGTCCCCCTCTTTTAAAAATGGCGGTCTCTTATTATACGCATTTAATCAATTATTTATATTTTCAGAACCATATTTAACAACAGCTTCTAATTTATTCATACCTGATAATTCCCCATAATGTCTCTCATTTAGATTTATATCTTTTACTATTTTTATATGTGATAAATCTAAAGCATCTAATATTGCTCACGAAGTTTTTATCGCCCTTCTTAACATAGAGGTGTAACAAATATCAAAATTATATTTTAATTTTTTTAATTTTATTCCAGCACTATAAGATAACATATGTCCATTTTTTGTAAGATCAACATCCAACCAGCCTGTGAATCTGTTTTCTATATTTCCCGTAGATTCCCCATGTCTAACCAGAACAATTTTGAAAGTTTTTTTCATTTAAAAATGATTTTTAAAAAAATAAAATTAATTTATCCTATAAATAATTTTTTTATTTTTATTCATAAGCTTAATATATTTTTATTTTTATTTTTTATTTTATTTTATTTATATTTTTTTGTATTTTTTATTTTATTTTTTTTATATAATTATTTTTTAAAAAATAATAAATTTTATTTTTTAAAAAATTTTTTATTTGAATTTTTTTGAATTATTGTGCCATTTTATTTTATTTTATTATTTTTTTTTTTATCTATTTTTTTATTTTTAAAGATAAAAAAATCACTTGGATCTTGTTTTAATATCAAAATAATATCTTATCAGTGAAAATGGTATTTTGTTTACTTAGATAATTTTAATAAAAATATAAGTTATTTTTCGATATTATCAACTTGTCTATTTAAAATTTTTAATTTAAATAAAAATTTTAATATTTTTTATTTAAGATCAGTTGATAATAATTTAATATTGCCTATAAATACCTTAATAAGATTAATTTTAATTTCAAATGATGTTATACACTCCTTATATATCCCTTCCATCTCATTAAAACAAGATCTTGTTCCAGGATTTTTAAAGAATTTTTATTTTAAATCTAATAGATTTGGAAAATATTTTGGTTTTTGCAGTGAATTGTGTGGTAAAAACCACTCATATATGCCTTTTGTTGTTAATTTTATTTCCAACAATTCTTATAAAAAATGAAAAATTTCTATGTTTTTAAAAAAAATTTTAATTTTAAATTTTTAAAAATCAATGAATAATAATTTATTGTTAGGTTTTTTTTATTTCAATTTTTCTTTTTTTATGTTTATATTTTCAGGAATATTGGCACTTGGTTTAAGATTAGAATTAATAAATTTTTCAAATAATATTTTTAAAACTGATTTTTTTAACTCTTTAACAACATTACATGGTTTAATAATGATATTTGGTTTTTTAATACCGTCATTTAATGGTTTATGTTATTGAGTTATTCCTTATTTATTATTTTATAAAAATTTATTTTTTTTAAAATCCGGTTTTTTTTTTTTCTTTTTTCTTTTATTCTCATCTATATTTATTATTTTTAGTTTTTTTTTACCTTTTGGAAATTTATCTTCAGGTTGAACTCTTTATACACCCTTATCTATACAATCAGGTTTTAATATTGATTTTATTATTTTTTCAATATATTTTTTATCTTTTTCTACTATATTTAACTCTTTAAATATTTCTTTAACAATATTAAAATTTTTTAAATTATCATTATTAAAGATGTCAATATTTTTATGGTCATTTCTTATTTCATCTTATCTTAGTCTTATTGTCGTTCCTGTTTTAATTGGTCTTGTTACTATGATAATTTTTGATAAATATTTTAATACTTCTTTTTTTAATCCTGTTTTTAATGGTGACCCTGTAATGTATCAACATATTTTTTGATTTTTTGGCCACCCGGAAGTTTATATTATTATTCTGCCCTCTTTTGGCATAATATCTCAGATAGTTTCTGTTTTTACTAAAAAAAAAATCTTTTCATACTCAAGCATGATATATGCCATAATTTCCATATCTATTGTATCATTAATTGTTTGAGGACACCACATGTTTGTTAGTGGTGTACCCTTTTTAGCTCAATCTTTTTTTATGTATTGTACTATGCTTATATCTATACCTACAGGTATAAAAGTTTTTAATTGAATATTCACCATCTGAAGAGGTTTTTTATATTTTGAAACACCATTTTTATTTGCTTTAGGTTTTATTTTTTTTTTTATAGTGGGTGGATTTAGCGGACTCCTGCTGTCTTCGGCACCTTTAGATATTTTCTATCATGGAACATATTTTGTTGTGGCTCATTTCCACTATATAATGGTTTCATCTTCAATTTTCTCTATATATTCTTGTTGATACTACTGGTCACCAATTTTATTTAGAGTTAAATTTAATACCTTTAGATCTAAATTACATTTTTGAACAACATTTTTTTTTTTAAATTTTTCTTTTTTCCCAATGCACTTTTTAGGTTTTAAGGGCATGCCCAGAAGATATTTTGATTATCCTATTTGTTATAGTTTTTATAATAAATTTATAACATATAATTCTTTTTTTTTGGGTTTTTCTCAAATATATTATTTTTATTTTATATTTCTTCCTATATTATGTTTTTAATTTTTTTTTATCATTTTTATTTTTTTTTTTTTTTTAAATTTTTTTATTTTTATTATTTTTATTTTATTTTTATATACTTATTTTTTAAAAATTTTTTTAATGTTTTTTTTTAATATTATTATAAATTTTTTTTTTATAATTTATAATATTTTTTTTATTTTTTTAGGTTATAATTTAAAAAAGATTTTTTTTTTAAATTATAATATTTTTTATTTTGGTTATCTGAATTGTTATAATTTTTGTTATAATGAAATTTTTAAAATTTTTTTTTTTTTTAAATTTTTTTTAATATTTTTTTTTAATTTTGATAAATATATAAAAAATATTTTTATTTTTAAAATTTTTAATTTTTTTTTTTTTAAATTTTTAAATTTTATAAATTATATTTATATTTTTGATCACTCTATTTTTTACTTTTTATTTTTTGAATTAAATTTTTATTTTTTATATTATTTTAATTTTTTTTTTATTTATAACTTTTTAATTTTTGAAAAAAATTTTTTTAATATTTTTTTAATATTTTTTATTTTATATTTTTAATTTTTTCTGAACTAATATTTTCTATTTTTTTAATATTATCATCTATTATTTTTTGAATTATTTTTTTTTCTTTTGAATCTTTTTCATATTTTTTATTTTCTTTTTTTCTTAAATTTCTTATCAAAATTTTTAATAATTCTTTTTCATTTTTTATAATTTTTATTAAACTATTTTTTTTTTCCATTGTTATTATTTCTTTATTAATTTTTATAAAATCTTTAAAAGTTGTTAAATTTATATCTTTTTTTATTTTTTTTAATTTATCTACTATTATTTTTATGTTTTCTTTTTTGAATGGTTTTATTATTATATTGTTTTCACCATCTTTGACTATTTCGGATAAATCTAATAATTTTTTTTTAAAATTATTTTTATTTTCTTGTATTTCTATTTTATTTATTATAAATTTATAGTTGTTTATTAAATCAATTTTTTTAATTTTTTCTTTAAATAATTCTATAAATTCATTTATTCTATTTTTTAGACTTTCAAAATTTTTATTACACATTGTTTATTATTTCTACTATTTTTTTTATAAAAAAAAAAATTGATTTATAAGAATCATCATTTCCTGGTATTATATGATCTATATTTTTTGTTGAATTATTTGTATCAACTAACCCTATTGTAGAAATATTCATTTTTTTAGCTTCTTCTAAAGCATTTTTATTTTTTTTTACATTTATTACAAATAAATATTCAGGTAAATTTTTCATATTTATTAAACCCTCTAAAAAACTCATCGACTTTTTAAATTTTTTTTTATATATTTCTTTTTTTTTTTTTTTAATTTTTGAATTATTATCATTTATTATCATTTTTAAATAATTAATATTATTTATTGTTGTTTTTAAAGTTTTAAAATTTGTAAAGGTCCCCCCCAGTCATCTTTTACACACAAAGGGCATATTTATTTTTTTTGATGCCGATTTTATTATTTTTGTTGTTTTTTTTTCAACACAAACAATAAGAATTTTTTTATTGTTTTTTTTTGTATTTTTTAATATAAGTGATATATTTTTTAATGATTTTAAAGTTATCTCTAAATTTATTATATTTATTTTTTTATTTATATTTATAATAAATTTTTTCATAGACTGGTTTAATAAATTTTTCCTATGACCCAAGTGGATATTGTTTGTTATCATTTCATTTATAATAAACTCTTTTCTCATTATTCTAATTTATGAAAATAATTAAAATTTTTAAAAAAAAAATTTTACTTTTTAATTCTATTTATTTTTTTTATATATTTTTTATTTTTTTAAATTTTTATATATTTTTTTTTACTTTTTTAAATAAAAATTTTTTATATTTAAAAAATATTTATATTTTTAATAAATTTTTTTTTTTTTTTAATATTGGTTATTTTTTTAAAAAATTTTTTATAAAATTTTTATTTTTTATTATAATTTTGTTATTACTTTTTTGTATATTTTTTAATTTTTTTTTAAAAAAAAATATAAAAAAATTTTATTTTTTTATACATTTTTTTTTTATTTTATTTTTACTTTTTATTTTAAAAAATTTAAAAAATGATGTATTTTTTAATGTTTGAATTCCTGAAAATTGAATTTTAAATTCGGCGGTTTTGAAAAATAAAAAACATTTTTTTTTATTTAATTTTTTTTTTATTAATTTTAAAAATTTAAAAATATTTTATAATAAAAAAAATTTATTAAAATTTTATAAATCTTTTATTTTTTTAAAAAATAAAAATAGTTTTATAAAAATACTTTTAAATTTTAATTATTCTTTTTATTTTAAAAATAATTCAATTTATAATTTTAAAAAAAATCATAATTTTTTTTTTGATTTAAATTTTTATATTTTTGATATTTATAATAAAAATATTAAAAAAGTTTTTTTAAAAACTTATAATGGCGATTTTTTTAAATTATATTTTTTAAAAAATAATTTTATTTTAAAAATTGATAGTAAATTAAATAATAATAATTTTATAGAAGTTTCAAATCATATTAATATTTTTTTTATAGAAAAAATTTATTTTTTTTTAAAAAAAATTTTTTTTAAAGATAATTTAATTTTTAATATGGGGCCTTCTTTTAAATTTTTTTTTTATTTTAAAAATTTTAATAAAAAATTTATTACTTATAATTTATATTTAAATGAATTTATAGAAAATAAAGTTATTTATTATTTTATAGATTTTAATTTTTATAATAAAAGAAATGTTTTTTTTAATATTCCTATTTTTTTTAAAAAATTTTTAAAATTTAATTTTTATTTAAGTAAAGATTTTTTAAAAATATTTTATTTAAAAAAAATAATCAACGAGAATGTTTTAAATATTGTTAATTTAAATTTATTAAAATATATTAATTTAAAGTCTTATAATAAAAATATTATATATTTAAACTACTTTTTTTTAAATATTTTTAATTTTTTTTTTTATAAAAATTTTTTTATAAAAAATTTAAAAAAAATAAATTATTTTTTTTTTTTAGATTTAAAAATTATTTATAAAAAAAATTTTATTTTGTTTTTTTTAGGAAAGGATTATTTTATTTTTTTTTTATTTTTAATAATATTTTTCTTTTTATTATGTTTTTTTTTAAAATTATTTTTAGATTTAATTTATGTTTAAATTTAAATTAATTTTTTTTATCTTTAAATTTTTTATTCTTTATTTTTTAATTTTTTTAAATTATATGTTTTTTATAATATTTATTAATTTTTATTATATTAAAAATTTTTTTATCATAATTTTTTATTTTTTATTGATTTTAAAAATTTTTATATTTAAATTATTTTTTTTAAAATATTTATTTTATTTTTTTTTTTTAAATATTTTTTTAATTGTTATTTTTTTTATATGATTTTTTTTATTTTTTAATATTAATTTTTTAATTATATTTAAAAAAATTTTTTTTTATATTTTATTTATTTAATTTTTATTTTTTTTTTTATATTTAAAATATTATATTTTTTTACTTTAAAATATAATATATTTTTTTTTTTATTTTTTTATTTTTTTTATTTTTTTATTTTTTTTATTTTTTTAATAAATAATTTTAAAAGTTTTTTTTTAATAAAAAGTAAAAATTTAATATTAGATTCTTTTTTTATAAATTACCATATTATTTTTTTAATTTTCAGTTATTCTATATTTTATAATATATCTATATTTTCATTATTTTATTTTATTTTTCTTTATTATTTTTTGAATAAATTTTTAATATTAAAATTTTTAAGTTCTCAATTTTTATTTTCTTTTTTTTTTTATACTTTAGGCAATATTATAGGTTCTATTTGAGCAAAAACTTCTTGAGGTTCATATTGGAATTGAGATATCAAAGAGTTGTGATCTCTTATATTATGAATTAATTGTTTATTAATAATACATTTAAATTCAATTAAATATAATTATTTTTTAAATATATTAAATGTATTTAATTTAATATTAATATTATTTAATTTTTTATTAATAAATTTTATTTATAAAAATAGTATGCATTTATATATTTTTTAATGTATTTCATTATAGAGATTTTAGGAAAACAATATAAAATTTTTAAAAATATAATAATAAAAATTGATTATTTAAATATAAAATTGAATTCTTTAATATTAATAAATAATATAATATTATTTAGTTGCAATAAATATTTTTTTTTAAATAATTTTTTTTTAAATAAAATTATAATTATTGCAAGAATTTTAAATCATAAAAAATTAAAAAAAATTACTATTTTAAAATTTAAAAAAAGAAAAGGTTTTAAAAAAAAATATAATTTTAAAAAAAAATATACTGAAATAATTATTGAAAATTTTAATTTTAAATATTTTTTAAATATTTTTAAAATAAATGGCTCAAAAAAAATCTGGAGGTTCTTCTAGGAATGGTAGGGAATCTAAACCTAAATATTTAGGTTTTAAAAAAAGTTTTGGAGAATTTGTCCACCCCGGGAATATTATCATTAGACAAAAAGGTAGCAGTTTCTATTCAGGTTTAAACACTTCTATGGGTAAAGATTATACAATATATTCTTTAATTTTTGGTTATATTTTTTTAAAAAAAAAAAATAAAAAAAGAATAATATATGTTTTATAAATTTTTAGAATTTGTTAAATTATATTTAAGCTCAGGAAGCGGGGGGGTTGGTCAAAAAATTTTTTTAAAGAAAAATAAGATTTTAAAAAAAAATTTTGGAAATGGCGGTAAAGGTGGTGACATTTATTTTTTTTTTGATAAAATTTTAAAAAGTAATTTTAATTATTATATAAATAACAATAAATTTTTTTCAGAAAATGGTAAAAATTCATATAAAATATTTAAAAATGGAAAAAATGGAAAAAATATTTTATTAAGAGTGCCCTACAAATGTAAAATTTTTAATATTACAAATAATAGTTTTATTAATTTTAAAAATAGAAAGGTTGCAAAATTAATTATAGAGGGTGGTCGGGGCACTAAGGGTTTTGTAAATTATTATTATATTAATAAAAAATATAATATAGATGTTTCTGGAATTTCTAAATCATTTTATTTGTTTAACAACTTCTATTTTAATATTTGTTTAATAGGTTTGACAAACACGGGAAAAAGTAGTTTTATTTCTAATTTTTTCAAAAATAATATAAAAGTTTCTAATTATTATTATACAACTTTGAAAAAAAATTTTTTTTATATAAAATTATATAAAAATAAAAAAATATCTATATTAGATAATCCTGGATTTTTAAAAAATTATTATTTTTATAATTTTTTAAAATTTAAAATTTCTTATAAGTTATCTAAAATATTTTTTCATTTTTTAAACTTTTTTTTTATATTTAATATTTTTTTTAATTTTAAATTATTTAACAATAAAATATATACATATAATAGATCTATTTTTTATAAACCTAGATTTTTAATTTTCAATAAAATAGATTTAATTTCTAAATATAAAAGTGTAATTATTTTTAAATTAAAAATTTTTTTAAATTGATATAATTTTATTTTTTTTAACACTTTTAATTATAAAAATTTTTATATATTTAAAAAATTTATTTAAATTAATTTTAAAATACAAATATTGGATGCGTAAATGGCGAAACTGGTATATGCGGCAGATTTAGAATCTGTTAGAAGAAATTTCTATGTGGGTTCGAATCCCACTTTACGTAAAATCATATAAAACCCTCCCTAACCTGGGGTCGAACCAGGGACCAACGGATTAACAGTCCGTTGCTCTACCTACTGAGCTATCAGGGATAATTTAAAGTTTTAATAGGTGTAATTTATTTTTTATATTTATTCACTTTTTAATATTTTTATTTATTTTTATTTTTTTTATATTTGGTCAAACCTTAGATAATTCAGAGTTTATTTTTAAAAATATTTTTTGATTTTCCTTTAAATCTAAATCAGAATATATTGCCCCCACCGGACATTCTGGTACACATATTGCGCAATCTATGCATAAATTTTCATTTATTACTAAAAATTTATCACCCTCATTAAAACAGTCTACAGGGCAGACACTTACACAGTCTGTGTATTTACATTTTATACAATTTTCTGTTACAATATATGTCATGGGTGTTCAAAAAAGCAAAAAATCAATTTCTAAAAAAAATAAACGATTGCGTTTGAGATTTTACAATAAAAATATTAGTTTATTTATAAATAAAGAAAATAAAAAAATACATTTAAGACATCATTTCATTTTAAATTAATATAATATTTAAAATTAATCTTTATTATTATTTTCACGGAGCGTGGCGTAGTGGTTTAGCGCACCTGATTTGGGATCAGGGGGTCATAAGTTCGAATCTTATCACTCCGAAAATTGTTTATATTTTTTAAAATATTAAAATATTTTAAATTATATAAAAGAAAAGAATCATGACCATTTTTTGATTTTATTATCTTAAAATTTATTTTTCTATTTAATTTTAAATTAAATTTTATTAGTTTTAAAAAACATTTTTTATTAAATTTTTTATCGTTTTTAAAATGTATTATTATATTTTTTAAATTTTTAAAATTTATGTTTTTTTTTATTTTTAAATAAAATTTTAAATTTTTTAAAATATTTATATAAGAGTTTATACTAAAATATTTTATAAATTTATTACTTTTATAATTTAAATATTTAAATATATTTTTTTTATATTTATTAAATATATAATTTTTTTTTATTATTTTTTTACATTTATTTACAATATTTATTTTTGAAATATAGTCTATGTTGTTTGATTTTCTCAATAATTTTAAATTATTTATATTGATGAAATTGTTTTTTTTATTATTATAAAATTTAATATTTTTTAAAAATATTAAATTTTCATTATTTTTTATTTTATTTTTTATGTAATTTTTTTTAGTCGTTGCTATATTTAATGAAAATTTTAATTTTTTAAAATAAATTATAGATAATAATATATTTTTTAATCCTCCAAGACTAAAACCTATATTTATATAAAAATTTTTTATATTTATCTTTTTTAATAAATTAATTTTTATTTTTATATGATTTATATCAAAAATTTTTAAAAATTTATTTAGTTTTTTATTTTTTAATACATTTAAACTATTAATATTTGTAGAACTATATGGATATATTATGTTATCAAAACAAATTATTTTAAATTTATTAAAATTCTTTATTATTTTATCAATTCATCCTGTATTTTTTATGTTTGATTTATAAAAACCAAAAAAATGCTGCGAACTGTTTAAAGCATTTAATAATATTATATTTTTTTTAAAATATAAATTTTTTACTTCAAAAACTATTTTAAAATTTTTAATATAATTTTTATTTATTTTTAGTATTTTTTTCCATATAATTATTTTAATATTTTTTTTTTTAACAATTTTCATGTTTTATAAAAATATAACTATAAGTAAAAAAGAAATTAAAAGTGTTTTAAATGTAAATAAATTGTTTATAAATAAAGTCGGCATAAAAAATCTGCACTATCCTTTCACATTAAATTTAAATAGCGGAAGATTACAAAGAACAATAGGTTTATGAAACATAAGCGTTTCTTTAATTAAATATAAAAGGGGTGTGCACATGTCTAGAATTATTTTTATTTTAAACAAATTATTATTTAAGCCTTTAAGTTTAAAATATTTTTATAATTCTTATAAAATTTTTGTAAAAAATTTAGAAAGTAATGATATTTTTATACAAGTTTGTTTTTTATATTTTTTAAAAAAAATATCACCTTTAACAAAACTTAAAACCTTATATAATTACAAATTAACTTTTTTATTAGAAAAAAGAAATTTATTATTAAATTTTTTTATAAGAATTGTAACCGTAGTAAATTCTTTATGCCCCTGCTCTAAACTTATATCATTTTCTAATGCTCATAATCAAAGATGTCTTATATCCTTTTTTTTTATAATTAAAAAAAAAAACTTTTATATAAATAATTTTATAAAAATTTTAGAAAATCAATCATCATCTTCTTTATGATCTATTTTAAAAAGAAAGGATGAAAGATATATTACAGAATTTTCTTATAAAAATCCTAAATTTATAGAAGATTTAATTAGAAATATTTATTTTTGTTTTAAAAAAAAAAATTTTTTTTTAAAAATAGAAAATTTAGAATCTATACACAATCATGATGTTTATGCTTTATCAAAAAAATTTAAATAATGAAAATAAATTATTTAGATAAACTTTTAAATCTACACTTTTTAGAAAATATAAATCTTGAAAATTATAAAAACAATATAATAAAGATAATAAATTATTGTAAAAAGAATTTTAATATTTTAACTTATAATAAATTTTTTTATATTTTTAAAAATATAGATTTAAATGATTTAAATAAAATAATATCTATAATAAAATTATTAAAAATAAAAATTATTGAAGATTTACCTTACAGTGAGATTTTATTAAATAATTATAAATATAAAAATTATAATGATTATAATGATACATATTATTATTATAATAAAAATAAAAATTTTAAAAATTTAAAAAAAAATAATGTTCTAAAATATTATAAAAATATAGATAAAAATTTAATTAAAATATCAAAAATTTTTTCTAAAAATATATTTATTGTTAGCAATATTTTTAAATTAAATAAAAATTTTAGATTAAATAATTTAATATACAAAATAAAAAGCATTAAATCTAATTTAATATTTTTAAATTACCCTTATTTTAATAAAAATAAAAAAAAAAATAATTATTTATATGAAGATCTTTCTAAAGATAAAATGTTTTTAATAATAAAAAAAATATTTACTGTATTAAATTTTTTGATATTAAATATAAATAGTTTTAGAGTAAATAAAAATTATTATGAAAAGTTTAAAATTCTAAAATTTTTAAAAAAAAAATTTATAAAATTTAAAATTAATTTAGAAATGATTGATGAATTTTATTATTTTTTAAATAAAAAAAATAAAATATTTTTTAAAATAAAATCAAAAATATATGATAATGTTTGTAATTTAATAGATTTAAATTATTTAGAATTTAATTTTTATTTTTTAAAATATGGATCAAATTTAAATTGATTAAAAAACATAATTAATTTTAAATATTTTGACATAAATTTTAAAAATAATTTTTTAAAATTTTTAAAAAAAAAAAGTAAAAAAATAAAATTTTTAGAAAAAAAGTATTCAACGAATTTTTACTCTTTATTTAAAATTTTTAATTATATAGAAAATAAAAAATTAAAAATTGATATTATAAGAAATAAAATAGTAAAATTAAAATTAAATATTGTAAATAATTTAACAAAAAAATATAAAAAAAACAATTTTTATAATGATTGTTTTCAAGAAGGTAGCATTTCTTTAATAAAATCAGTAAATTCTTATAATATGAATTTAAAATATAGTTTTGAAAATTTTGCAAGATATAATATAAGAAAATCTATAAATAATTTTATATATAAAAGTAATAGAATAATAAAAATACCCCAATATATATCGGAATCTTTTAAAAAAATACACTTTTTTTGTAAAAATTATAAAAAAAAATATAATATTGAACCAAGTATAGATTGTATATCTAAAAATTTGAATATAGAAAAAATTAAAATAAAAAAAATATTAATCTATAATAAAATACCTATTTCAATGACCAAAATAATAGATGAAGAAGAATATGAGGGATATTTTGATTATAAAAATAATAATAATTCAAATTTTGAAAAAGATATTTTTGATAAAATGTTAAAAAATAAAATATCTAAAATAATTAAAATTGAAAACTATAAAAGCTATCCTGATTTTTTAAGCATGAAATATGGTTTAAATAATTTTAAAAAATGTAGTTTAAAAGAAATTGGTAAAATGTATAATATGTCTAAAAATAAAACCAGATCTTTACAAAATGACTCTTTAAAAAAAATGAGAAAATATTTTTACAATATATAATTCATATATTTTAAAAGGTTTATAGCTCAGCGGTTAGAGCAATCGACTCATAATCGATTGGTCGGGGGTTCAAATCCCTCTAAACCTAAATATAAAAATTTATTAATCATTTTATAAAATAGTATATATATTTTTTCTTTATATTTAAAAATGATGGCATTAAAATATTTTTTTTAAAAATATTTTTACTGCCGTACTTTATTTTTTTAAATAAATATTTTTTTGCTTTATAGTTTTTTTTATATATTTTAGATATATAATAAAAATTTGGTAAAATTTTTTTATTTTTTTTAAAATTATGACAAAAACAACAATTATAATCTTTTATAAATTTTATGGGCGAAAAAATTTTATTCATAAAAATAATTATTAAACTTTTTTATTTTTTGTTTTTTATATTTATTGATAAAGAAAATATTTTTTTTTTAAAAAAATACAGAAAAATTTATAATTTTAAAAAAATTTTAATTTGTTTTAATTGTCATTATTATAATTTATTTATTAATAATTATAAATTTTTATACAAAGCGCCCAATATAATGAATCAAAACATATTGTATTTAAAATATAGTTTAATTTTATATAAAAATTTTAAAAGAAATTCTTTTTATATGAATTTAATTTCTAATTATATAAATTATAAAGAATTATTCAATATATTATTTTTTTTAAAATGTTTTTAAAAGGCAAAAATCTTATTAAAATACATAATTGTTTTTTTTGTCACAATATTTTCAAATTTTTGAAAATTAAAAATTTTTATCCAAAAATAAAAAATCAACATATAGATTATTTATTATGATCTTTTAATAAATATAAAAATATCATTTTCAGAAACAACTTTTTAATGAGCTCACAAATCAATAATTTGTCGATTTTTGATATAAAAAATATTTTATTTTTTATAAATAAAATATAATTTTTATATATTTTTTAAAAGATATTATAAATTTTTGATTTTTTTACTTTTTTTTTACTTTTTAAAATTTTATAATCAATAATTAGCGGCGAATTAATTAAAAATATTATTTTAATTACAATGTTATTAAATTTTTTTATTATTGTTATTATAGGGTTTATATTTTTTCTTTTTATTGAAATAATAAAACCATCAAATTCTGTAATTTTTTTATCAAAAATACTTTTTTTTTTTTTTAAATAAATTCAATCACCTGTATTGAAACTTTTATTTATTATTTTTTTATTTATTATTTTTAATAAACTCATTTATTATCTTTAATGCAGAATTTGTAGGTTTTGCTCCTATACTTTTTCAATATAAAAATTTATTTAAATCTATTTTTTTTAATTTAGAAAAAGGGTCAAAAAACCCAATTTTATCTATAAATTTACCATTTCTTGGATTTTTTGAATTTATAACTATTAGAGAATAAAATGGTCTTCTTTTTAAACCTTTTCTAAAAAATCTTATTTTTAACATTTTTAAAATTTATTATTTTTTCGGCTAAAAGCGCCGCGCTATTATTTATTTTTTTTTTTATTATTAAAATTATTATAAATTTATATTTATTTATAATATTTATATTTTTTATAAATATATTTTTATTTATTTTAATTTCTAAAATTTTATTTTCTACATTAATTAAGTATATATTAAAAAAATTATTATTAATTTCTTCTTTTATATTTAATATTATTCCCTTTATTATATTTTCATTTAAATTCATAAAATTTAAAAATCTTTTTTTATATATATTATATATACTATTAATGGCAAAAAAACCAAAAATAAGTTTTTCTTCTAATATTTTTTTTTTAAATTTTCAAAAATAATTTTTTTTAAAATAAATATTTTTTAAATTTATTATTTTTTCATTTTTTTTAAAATTAATTTTAGATAAAATTATTAATTTCTTTATCAAATTAGCTCTATTACAATTTAATGAGTCAAAACAACCCCCACTTATTAAAGCTTCCATACTTTTGTAGTTTACCAATCTTTTATCAACCCTCTTGTAGAAATTAAAAAAACTTTTAAATTTTTTTTTTTTTCTTATAAATATTATATGATTTATTATATTTTCGCCTAAACCTATTAAACCCTTAAAACCTAATCTTATTTTTTTATAAAATTGATTTTTTAAATTTATAAAATCTTTACAAGATTTATTAATATTTAAAGGTAATATTTTAATATCATTTTTTATAGAGTCAGCTATAATTAAATTTAATTTATTTGAATCTTTAAAAAAAAATGACATATTTGACGACATAAAATAATCAACATAATAAGTTTTTAACCATAGAGTGTAATAAGAAAGCATTGCATAGGCGGCGGCATGCGATTTATTAAAACCGTAATTAGCAAATTCTTTTATAATATTAAATATTATATTGGCTTTATTATAATTAAAGCCATTTTTTATAGATTTTTCTATAAATATTTTTTTCTGATTTATCATTTCACTAAATTTTTTTTTACTTATCATAATTCTAAAAACATCAGCCTCATTTAGTGTGTAGTTTGCCACCTCTTTAACTATTTGAGCTATTTGCTCTTGATAAACTATTATTCCATGTGTTTCTTTTAATATATATTTTAATTTCTTATCTATATATACAGTTTTTTTTTTTTTTATTTTTCTTAAATAAAAATCATTAATTAATTTAATGGGTCCTGGCCTATATAATGAAATTATAGCTATTATGTTTTCAAAATTGTCAGGTTTTATTTTTTTTAAAAATTTTCTTATTCCCCAACTCTCTAATTGGAAAACGCCAATGGTGTTTGCCTCTTTTAGGTTTTTAAAACATTTTTCATCGTTTAATTTTATTTTTTTTAATATTATTTTTTTTTTAATTCTTTTTAAACAATTTTTAATTATACTTAATGTTGATAATCCTAAAAAATCAAATTTTAATATACCTACTTTTTCTATATCATCCTTAAAATATTGGCTTACAATGATATTATTTTGTATAAATATGGGCATATGACAAAAAATGCTGTTTGAACTTATAACAACACCTCCAGCATGTGTTCCAAAATTTTTTATCAAACCCTCTAATTTAATAGAAAGGTTTATTAATTTTTTTACTTTATTATTGTTATTATAAATTTCTAAAAAAAATTTATTATTTTTTAGTATTTCTAAAGTATTAATTTTAATATAAGATTCTTCTATAATTTTATTTATTTCATTTATAAAATAATAATTAAATTTTAAAAACTTACCAATATCTTTTATAGAGTTTTTTAGCGCCATTTTATTGAATGTAACTATTTGACAAACTGATTCAATACCGTATTTTATTTTTATATATTCTATAATTTTTTCCCTATCAAACTGACAAAAATCAATATCAAAATCTGGTATATTTTGTCTTTCTAAGTTCAAAAATCTTTCAAACAACAAATTATATTTTATCGGATCTAATTCTGTTATATTTAATAAAAAGGAAATAAGCGACCCTGTACAAGAACCCCTTCCAGGGCCTACTTGGAGTTTTTTTTTTTTTGATCATTTTATGAAATTTTCAACTATTAAAAAATAATCTACTAAATTCATTTTTATTACGGTTCTTATTTCATTGATTAATCTTTTTTTATAAATATTTTTATCTTTTTTATTATTATCTTTTAAAAAAAATTTTAATTTTTTTTTTAAAAGTTTTAAAAAATAAAAATTATTATTAATTTTTGATTTAATTTTAAAAAGAGGTATTTTTATTTTATTAAAATTCATTATAAAATTACATTTTTTTTGTAATTCATAAACATTTTTTATAGAATTAGGTAATTTATAAAATATTTTATTTATATTTTTTGATGTTTTAAAAAAATTATTTTTAAATATTTTTTTTTTTTTTTTATTAAAAATACATATTTTTGCTTTATAAGCTAAAAAATCTTTTTTTTTTGAAAAATATATAGGGTTTGTTGCCAATATTGGAATTTTTAAAGAATTAGATATATTTATTATTTTTTTGTAATTTCTTTTATTTTTTTGTATTTCTAAATAAAAATGATTTTTAAAATTTTTACATATGTTTTTTATGCTACTTTTTATAAAATTATAACTATTAGATTTATTGAAATTTTTATAGTTTAAATTAAAAATCAAAAATAAATGTTTTTTAAAAACGCCTTTTAAAAAATTATAACTCAAAAAACCTTTATTATATATCAAAGATTTACTTATTAATTTGCAAATATTTATATAACCAAAATTATTTTTTAAAATTAAAGCTATGTTATATAATTTTTTTTTATATTTTAATTTAAAATCACAACCTATTATTGGTTTTATACCTCTTTTTAAACATTCGTTATAAAACCTTGGAACATTAAAAAGATTATTAGTGTCTGTTATACATATACATTTTTGTTTATCATTTTTAACTTTATTTAAAATATCTTCCACCCTTGCTATGCTTTTATATATGGAGCATTCTGTATATAACCTGAAATGTGTAAAATCTCTCATCTAAAAGGATAGTTTTAAATTTTTAAATATTTTAGAACAATAAACTATATTCTTTAAAGATTTACTTATCTCTAATCATTTTCTTGTTTTTAAGCCACAGTCAGGATTTATTCATATTTTTTTTATATCAATATTATTTATTATTATTTTAATTAAATATATAGCATAATTTATTTCCATTTTTCTTTTTGTATGTATGTCATATACACCCAAACCTATATCGTTAGCATAATCATTAAGTGTTGTTGTAATAGACATATTAGATCTAGATGTTTCTATAGACACAACATCTACATTTAAATCTTTTATAAAATTAATAATATTATTAAATTCTGAATAACAAATATGGGTGTGTATTTGTGTATTGTTTTTTATTCCACTTAAAATTAATATAAATGTTTTTATAGCTCAATTAAAATAATGTTTATATTTATCATTTTTTATAGGTAAAAACTCTCTTATTGCTGGCTCATCAATCTGTATAATTTTTATACCTATCTTTTCTAATTTTTTTATTTCTTTTTTTAAAACTAAAGACATCTGTATAGTTGTTATATAATTTGGTTGATCAATTCTTCTAAAGGATCACTTTATCATAGTTAGAGGGCCAGTCAGCATTCCCTTTAGGGGTTTCTGAGTGAGACTTTGAGAATATTTTGCCCAATTTAATGTTAAATAATTTTTTATATGTATATCTCCATATATAACTGGTGGTTTAACATACCTGGAACCATAACTTTGCACCCATCCGTTATTTGTTGTTAAGAAGCCCTCAATAGATTGTGCAAAATATTCAACCATATCACCCCTTTCCGGTTCACCGTGTACAAGTATATCTAATTTATAATCTAATTGTTTTTTTATAATAAAATAAATTTCTTTTTTTATTAAATTTTCGTAATTATTTTTAGATATTGCGCTATTTTTATAATCAATTCTTATTTTTCTTATTTTGGGTGTTTGGGGGAAGGACCCTATTGTTGTTGTTGTAAATGTATTTAATTTAAAATATTTTTTTTGTATATTTCTTCTTAAATTATAATTAATTCTATATTTAAAATCATTAATATTTATTTTTTTTATTTTATTTTGTATATTTTTGACAAATACTAATTTAGATTTTTTTTTATTCATAACAAAAAAAATATTTTTTATAAAATTTTTATTCATATATTTTTTTTTATTATTATATAAATTTAATTTATATATTTCTGATAAATTTTTAATTTCTTCTAATTTTTGGTTACCAAAAGAAATTCAATTTTTTATAATTTTATTTTTTTTATTTTTAAATTTTTCTGAATTTAAATCTAAAGGTACATGCATCAACGAGCAGCTTGTTGATATCATCATACTCTTTTTTATATCATTAATAATATAAAATGATTTTTCTAAATTATTTTTTCATATATTTTTACCATCAATTATACCTAAAGATATGTGATTATATTTAATATTTTTGTTTTTTATAAAATTATTTATTTTTTTATAATTGATGAGATCTAAATGAATTGAAAAAAAATTTATGCCTTCTAAATACTTTAAATATGCTGCATTTATTTGTTCAAAATATGTAGCCATCATTATATTAGTGAAATATGAACATAAAATATTATATGTATTTTTAAAACATTTTAACCATATTTCACTTAAATTTAATATTAATATAGGTTCATCTATTTGTATTAAGTCTACATTATTATTTAATTCATTTATTAAACTAAAATAAGATAATAATAATTCAGGTAATAATAATAATCTGTTTTTTAATTTATTATCTTTTATTTTTCCTAGTTTTAAAAAAGTTAATGGTCCTATTATTATAAATTTTATTTTTTTTTTAAATATTTTTGCAAAGTAGATATCATTTTTTAATATACTTAAATTTAATGAAAATTTTGTATCTAAATCATACTCAGGAACTAAATAATGGTAGTTTGTATTAAACCATTTCTTCATTTCCAGAGGCTGATTATTTGTATCCCCTTTTGCTAAAATAAAGTAATTTTTAAAAAAATTTTCATTATTTTTAATTTTAAACCTTTTGGGGGTGCAATTAACATTAAATATATTATCTAAAATATGGTCATAAAAAGAAAAGTCACCTATGTTTATATAATTAATATTATTATTAATTTTTAAATTTCAATTATTATATAATACTTTTTTTTTTAATTCATTTAAATAATTTTTATTTTTTTCAAAACACTCATTAAATTCAAAACAACGTTCTAGAGATTTTTTTAAATCTCTATTAAAACCAATTCTAGATTGACCTATAATGTGACTAGTAATCATATAAAATTTTATTATTTAGATTTTTTGTAATTGACGGGATTTGAACCCATATCAACAGGAACCACAATCCTGGACTTTACCTTTAAGCTACAATTACTATTAATTTTTTAAATCTTTATTTTTAATATTTTAAAATTATTTAAAAAATTTAATTTTAAAAATTTTATAATTTAAAAAATTTAAATAATCATCTTTTAAATTTTTATAAATTAATAATTTTAAATAAAAAATATTTTTAACTTTAATTTTAAAAAATTTTTTATAAAAATAAGTATTATTTTTAAAAAAAAAAAAATTACAAAAAATATAAATATAAAATATTATAAAAATATTAAAAATTTTTAAAAAATTTAATTGGAGGTGGCGGGAGTCGAACCCGCGTCCAATGGTTTTTAAAAATAAGCACCACATAATAAATTATTTATATTTTTTATAAAAATAATATTTTATAAAATTTTATAAAACAGATTTGAATCCTATGCAATTATTTTATTTTTTAATGCACTTAAATCTTAAAAACCACTGTCAAAACCATGCCACCCCCTAATCTTATTTAATTCTAATTTTTATACAGGCACCCCCTCAACAGCCTCACAATCCGACATTCTAACATCAGAAGCCTGCTTACCTTTGCCTGTATCCAGAATATCGAACTCGACCTTTTGACCCTCTTTTAAGGTTTTAAAACCTTGCATTATTATTGAGGAAAAGTGTACGAAAATATCTTCATTATTTTTTTCTGAAACTATAAAACCATAACCTTTAGCGTCATTGAATCATTTTACTATACCTTTCATTTATTTTAATAAAAATCTGAAAAAAAAATATTTTATTTTAAATATTAAAAATTTTTTTTTATTAATTAAAAAGCTTAATTTATTTTCATTATTTACTTTATTTTTTAAATATTTTAAAACAAGTAAACTTATACTTTTTTTATAAAGATTTTTATTAGTAAAAATAGATAAGATTGATTTTAAAATCTTACCTAAAAATTTTAAACATTTAAACATTTTTTAAAAATTAAAATTATTTATTAAAAAACTAAAAATATTATTTATTATTTTTGCGTTATTCATGGTATAAAAATGAATAAAATTTATTTTAAATTTTTTAATTTTAAATATAATATTGCAATTAATTTCAATATTTATTTTATTAAAATTTTTTTTTTTAAAAAAATTATTTGATAATTTTTTTATTAACCATACAGGTAGACTTGATTTACATATATTTGAAAAAGATATTATCTTTTTTAAGCAATTAATCGGCATTATTCCTGGAATTATTTTTATATTTTCTTTAATTTTACTTAAATCGTCATAAAAATAACAATATGAATTAAAATCATAAATATATTGACTTATAAAAATGCTTTTAAAGATTATATTTTTTTTTATTATATTATTTTTAAAATCATAAATATTTTTTAAATTATTTTGATGAAATTCTGAATATATACCCAAATAAATATTGAGTAAGTTTTTATAATTATTTTTTATAATATTTAAAAAATTATAACAATAATAAAAATTAGATATTTTAACATCACCTTTTATTATCATAAAATTTTTTAAATTATTTATATAATACATATTTATTAAATAATTAAATTTTTTTATATTATTTTTACATATGATGTGAGGAATTATTTTTTTTTTTTTTTTTAAAAAATAATTAATTATTTTTTTATTTAATTTAAAATTATTGTAAGTTATTGTTATAAATTGAACTTTTATATTAATAATTTTTTTAAAATTTATTAATTTTAATAAGTTTTTTTTAGATATATAAAATTCTAATGAAAATTTGATTTATTTAAATATTTTAAATTTTTAAAAACATTATTATTTTATTAAAAAACTAATGTATGTGTGTGTTTATTAATAATGCATTATTTAATTTTATGATTTTTAATATAAATTTTTTATAAAAATTTTTTTTGAAAAATAAAAAATTTAAAATACTTTTTTTTAAAAAAAAATTTTTATAAAAAATATTTCCTATTTTTTTATTATTTAGATCTATAAATATTTTTTTAAAATAAATTTTTAAAAAAAATATTTTATAAAAATTAATAAAATAATAATTTACTTTAAAGCTTTTATTGATTTTTAATTTAAATCAAAAAACATTTATCGAAAGAGGCAAAAAGTAATTTATTATTTTTTTAAAATTAAAAATTATATTTTTTAAAATAAATAAATTTAATATTTTAAATTTTTCAATTTTCTTTATAATTTTTATTAAAAAAATTAAAAAATTAATATTATTTTTTATATTTTCTGAAAAATTAACAATTTTTTTAAAATTTTTATTTATAAATTTATAAACAATTTTATAGTTATAAGAAATTACATAATTTTTTCAAAACCTATTTTTATCAAATAGTAAAGTGTTTTTATTTAAAAATAATTTATTTATAAATTTTAAAATAAAAAAACTAATTTTAATATTATTTTTGCTTCAAATTAAATCTTTATTTAAAGAATTTTTTAAAACTGAGATTTTTAAAGAATCTAAATTATAATCAAAAATAATATTCTCAGGATTTATAAAATTATTTTTTGATTTAGACATTTTAGAATAATTTTTATCATAAATATTTTTTGATAATATCATACCTTGAGTAAACACTTCTGATGAGGGTTCACTAAAATTTAAATATTTTTTATCTCTTAAAAATTTTATTATAAATCTCATATATAATAAATGCAAAATAGAATGTTCAACACCACCAATATAAACATCTATTGGCATGTTTATATTTATAAACATTCTATTATAAAAATATTTTAAATAATATCAACTAGAATTAAAAAAGGTATCAATTGTATAATTTTCTTTAAAAGAAAAATTATTACAAATTGAACATTTTTTTAAACTAAAATATTTATAATAAAATAAATTATTAAACCTTAAATTTTTATATATTACAATGGGTAAATTATTAATTTTAATTAAAAAACTTTTATTACAGAAATTACAGTAAAAAGATGGCAGAGGCGCGCCCCAGAACCTCTGCCTTGAAACGCCCCAACCCTTCATATTTCAAAGACTGCTTATATGAATTATACCTCTTTTTTTAAAATTAAATTTTAAATCTAAAATATTAAAACCTTTTAAAAAATATTCTATAAAAATTTTAAAGTTATTATAATATAAAAATTTATTAAATTTTTTATTATAATTAAAGATTATATTTTTTTTTATTTTTAAATTTCAAATTTCTAATTTTATTGATAATCTATTTTTTAATAAAAAACCTATATTTAAATTTAATGATTTTTTATTAAAGAAATTTTTAAATATTTTTAATTTTATAAAAAAATAATTATTTAATAAAAAAAAGTATATATTTTTTAATTCATTAATATAATTAAAAAAAAAATTTAAAAAAAATAAAAAATAGTATAGAAAAAATTTTTTTATTAAAATTCATTTTTTTTGCATAACCCTTATGTTTAAAGGTCATTTTAAATTTCACAACTCATTATATATTTCTAATTTATAAAAAAAAATTTTTAAATAATATGTTAATATGTTTTTTTTTTTTATAATACAATTAGATCTTCAACCTCTACCATTTAAAACTTGTTCGTTAGATAAAACAGACTTATCGGTGGAATCTCAATTTACTTTTTTATTGCTGATATATAGCAAATTTTTTTTTAAAATTTTTAATATTAAAAATTGATCAAAATAATAATATTTATAATTACATGTTTTAAAAATATTTTTTCAATTTATACAAAAAGAAATATATTTTATTTGTTTAATCATATAAATAATATTTTTATTTATTAGTTTTAAAGGTTTAGAGTTAAAAATTAAAGATGCATTTTCAGCAGGCGTGCCAAAGCTATCCCAACCCATAAACATGTGTGTTTTTTTAAAATTATATTTAAAATATCTTGAAAACAAATCATTTATTATATAATTTCTCACATGCCCTAAATGAATTCTTCCTGAAGGATATGGTATCATAGATAAAAAATTAATATTTTTTAAAAACATTAAAATATATAAAATTTATTTTAAGGTAGATGTTGAGAGATTTGAACTCCCGACAAGCGCCTTGTAAAAGCGCTGCTCTCCCCCTGAGCTAAACATCTTTTTAAAAACTCGTAAACCTCATATAAATATTCAAAATTTAATATAATTAGTTTATCATTATTATATATGTTATTTTTTTTAGAAACTATTAATATTTTAAATTTTTTTTTTATGAATTTAAATTTTAATGACAAATTTTCAATTTTTATTATTTTTCCATCTTTAAAATCTAAACCTCCGAGGACTAATATTTTAGAGTTTAAATTTAAATTAAAAAAAGATAAAAATATAGAAAAAAATAAACTTAAATCTATACAGTTGTCAAATTTTTTATATTTATCTGGTTTTATGTTTATAAAAATATCATAAATATAATGGTTTAATTTTAAATAAAAAATTATAAATTTTATAATATTTATTATATTTTTACTTAAAAAACTTTTGTAAAATATAAAACCCTCTCCTTTTTTAAATCAAGAAATTATATATATATTGGAGCAAAGTTTTTTATTATAATTCTTAAAAGACCCAATAGATCTACAAACAGAGTATTTAAAATTCATATTTTAATAGGGGTCCGTTAGAATCTTTATAGAAAATATAGTTATGTATAATAACTTCATTTAAATTATCCATAACAGGCATTTTATACATCACATCTAGTAATATGTTGTCAATGACACTCCTCAACCCCCTAGTACCAACACCCTTTTTAAAAGATATGTTAATAATTGTTTTTATGGAACCATCTAATATTTTTAATTTTACATTTTCTGGTATAAATAAATTGTTATAATATTTAATTAAAGAGCTTTCAGAACCAATTAAAGTTTCTTTTAAAAAAAAAATATCTAAATTACTAAATTTTATTATTAATGACAACCTCCCAACTAGCTCTGGTATCAGACCAAAATTTATTAAAGGTTCTGTATCAAATATAACAAATTTTTCAGATTTTTTTTCATTATAATCTTCCTCTATATTTATGCTAGGAAAAGCGCCGCCGCAAATAAATAAAATATTGTCAGTTATAATTGTAAAAAAAAATTGATCACCATACTCGTTTTCATAAGCTACAGTGCAGTAGCTACCTTCAATAATTTTTAACAAGGCTTGTTGAACACCTTCTCCCGATATGTCTTTATTTAAATTAAAACTTTTAGAACTTATTTTATCAATTTCATCTATAAAAATAATTCCTATCTCAGTCATATTTATATCATAAAAACTTTCATTATATAATTTTTGAACCATACTATCAACATCTTCACCAACGTAACCAGCCTCTGTTAATGTTGTGGCATCTATTAAAACCACAGGTATGTCGATTATTCTAGAAATAGTTTTCATTAAAAATGTTTTGCCACAACCCGAAGGGCCTATCATAAGAATATTACTTTTAGATAAATCTAAATTTAAATCTAAATTTAATTTTATTTTTTTATAATGATTATATATAGATACAGAAATTAACTTTTTAGCTTTTTCTTGACCAATTACAAATTTATTTAAAAATAAATAGATTTCTTCTGGACTTATTATTTCAAAAAGATCTTCTTCTTCTTTAATATAAAAATCGTAATAGGTGCTTATTTCTTTATTTTTTATTTTATAGTAAATTAAATCCTCAAAACATTCACAAAAATTAGAATTTAAAAAAAAAAAATTTAAACAACACTTGCATTGTGAATTATAGCAATATTTATAAAAATCATAATAATCAAAATACTTTATTTCGTAATAAAAGTAATCTTTTTCAAATTCACAAAAAATATTATCTCAACATCTGTAATAATAAAAATAATCTATATAAAATAAATAACAAGTGAAGCAGCTTTTATAGCATTCAAAATATTCATCATAAAAATCAAAAATTTCATTTATATCATTATTATTTTTATATAAAGTATAATTATTTAAAAAAATTATATTATTACATAAAACAATACAGTCAGTGCATATGAAATTAAAATTACCAATTATAAAATAGTAATCACTAATATAATAATAATAATATTTTGTATTAAAAAAATATTCTTCATCGTGATTTATGATATCAAAATATCCTATCATATATTCTAAACAAAATGAACAAATTATTAAATCACTATAATAGTAATAATCATAAAAATTAATTTTACTCATTTAAAATTATAAAATCTATAATACCATAATTAAGGGCTTTTAATGGTGACATAAAATAATCTCTATTTGTATCTTTTTTAATTTTTTTAATTTTATTATTTGTATTTTTAGATAACAATATGTTTATTTTATTTTTTAAATATGTTATCTCCCTGGCATGTATTTTTATGTCACTAGCCTGCCCATGCGCACCACCCAAAGGTTGGTGTATCATTATTCTAGAATTTGGAAAAGATAAACGTTTACCTGTTGTTCCAGAAGATAATAAAAATGCAGCCATACTACAGGCTGTACCGCTACAAATAGTTGAAACATCAGATTTTATATACTGCATTATATCATATATAGCTAAACCACTGTACACGTCCCCCCCGTTACTGTTTATATATAGCTTTATATCATTTTCAGAATCTAAACTGTCGAGATAGAGCATTTGTGTTATTATTGTATTCGAACTGTTTTCACAAATATTTCCATTTAAAAAAATAATTATATCTTTTAAAAATTTAGAATAAATATCACAATTATAACCCTCTTTAAAGTTTTTATCTGTAACGATTGGTATATAATTCATTTTAATTTTTAAAAATGTATAAGTGCGGATTGGAATTGAACCAATCTAAACCGATTTTGCAAATCGGTACATGACCACTATGTTACCGCACTATTGTATAAAAATAAAATTATTAATTTAAAATTTATATTTTAGCAAAGAACGAGATTTGAACTCGTAACCTCAACTTTGGCAAAGTTGTACTCTAACCTTTGAGCTACCCTTGCTTTGTTTGCGAATCAGGGAATCGAACCCTGCTTGTCGGATTATGATTCCGAAGCTTTAACCGCTAAGCTAATTCGCTAAAATTTTAATAAAAACAATGAATATAATTAATAAAAAAATAATAAATAACAGATACTACATAACGGATAAATATTCGGCCGGTATAGTTCTAATGGGGTGGGAGGTTAAAAATTTAAAAATTTACAACTCTATAGAAATTAAAAATAGTTATATAATAAATATAAAAAATGAAATTTTTTTAAAAAATAGTATAATAAATGAAAATAAAAAAAATAATAATAATGATATTAAAAGAAATAGAAAGCTTTTATTAAAAAGAAGAGAAATAAAAATTATATTAAATAAAATTAAAAATTTTAAAATAGTTCCATTTAATATATTTTTAAAAAAAAATATAATTAAAATAAATATTGTTATTATAATAAAAAAAATAAATTTTTAAAATGTTAAGAAAGATAAAAAAAAATAAATTTATTACAGGAAATAATATTTCCTTTTCTAATAAAAAAACAAAAAGAAGATTTTACATTAATAAAAAAAAATTTAAAACAATATTCATAAAAAAAAATAAATTAATAAAAAAAATATAATGAAAAAAAAAAAAAATATATCTAAGTTTTTATCTAAATCATCTAAATGTTTTTATATTAAAAAGAGATCCAAAAAATCTAATAAAAAAATACAGATAAAAAAATTTGATTTTTTAAAAAAAAAACATTTAATGCATTTTGAAAAAATATAATAATATAAATTGATTTAATCAATTATTTTAATAATTTTTTTATAATAAGATAATTCTATATTATTTAATTCAAAATAGTTTAACAAGTTTATATAAATGTCAGATTTAACAAGAGCCACACCCCTGACCGCGTCAAGTATTCAAAAACTTAACTCCATATCCACACCCGACATGTTCAGGTTAGTTATGTAGGACATTGCTGGCGGATTATCTAATATTCTTTCAACATTTTTTAAAGATTCTATTAAAAGTTTTAAAGCTAATTTAAAATCATTATTATAAGATATTTGAATAGCTATTCTTAAATTACCTTTGGAAAAATACAATGATTGATTCTGTGTAACTTCATTTAAAATTTTCTCATTGGGAATTAAAATTTCACTACAGTCTAAATTTCTTAAGATAGTATATCTGTTATTAACTTGCGTTATCACGCCCTGATAACCGTTCACGCTTATAGCGTCTCCAATTTTAAAGTTTTTATCAAAAAGTATAACTAAACTTGAAATATAATTGTTAATTAATTTTTGAATACTTACACTTAAACCAATGCCCGCGGAAGCTCCTAATAAACTTAAAATTAAATTATTTAATTTCATAAAAGAAAAACCTCATAACAAAAATACAAAAAAAAAAATTAAAATAAATATTTTAAAAAATAATATTTTATAATTTAAACTTAAATATTTTATTTTTTTAAATAAAATATTAAAAAAAAAGCTATTATAAATATTTATAAATAATGTGAAAAATATTCAAAAAATAGAAAATAAAAAAGATATTAAATTTAATTTTTCGTTACCTATATTAAAATATATATTTTTTATTAAAAAAAAAATATTTTTTTTTATTTCAGATAAAATATAAATTAATAAAAAAAAAAATATATTAAAAAAACAATATCTATAAATTTTTATTTTTTTATATAAATTATAATATTTATTCCTCAAAAAAAAAATAAAAAAATAAAAAATAATAAAAAAAATAAAAAATAAATTATTAATATTTTTTATTTTAAATATTACTTTTAATAAATAAAAAAATATTTTTTTAAAAAAAAAAAAATATTTTATTTTTATTATGTTTCACAATTCAATAATTAACATATTTAAAATAAATTATAATAAAAATATTTATAAAAAAAATTTTGAAAAAAATATAAAAAAATATTGAAAAACTTCTTATGTAAAAAAAAATAAAACTAAATTCATAATACATGATGGTCCACCATACGCCAACGGTGGGGCTCATATGGGGCATATTGTTAATAAAATTTTAAAGGACATAGTATTAAAAAGTAAAACTCTATTTGGGTATAAAACGCCATACATCATGGGGTGGGACTGTTTTGGGTTACCGATTGAAATAAAATTAGAAAAGAAAAGAAAAAAAATTAATAATAATAATTATATAAAATCGAATAATTTATTAAAAAAATATGTAAATTTTAATATAAATTTACAAAAAAAAATATTTAAAAATTTAGGATTAATTAATGAAAAAAAATATTATAAAACTATGGATTATATAAATATTTCAGAAGAATTAAAAATAATAAATAATTTTATAAAAAAAAAATATATTTATAAAGATACTATACCTATATATTGATGTTTTAATTGTCTATCAACTTTATCTGAGTATGAGATTAATTATAAAATAAAAAAAGATTTAACTGTATTTATAATTTTTTTATTTATAAAATTAAAAAAAATATTAAAATTATTTAATTTAAAAAAAAAATATATTATAGGTGGAATTTTAATATGAACAACAACTCCCTGGACAATTTTATCAAATCAGTTATTATCTTTAAATAATGAGTTTATATACATATTAATAAATACAATAAAGGGTTTTTTTATATCTAATTATAAATATATTAAAAAATATAAATTTAAATTATATATCGTTAATATAATTATTGGTTTTAATTTAAAGAATTTAAACTTTCTGAATCCTTTATTTTGTTTACATGATACAGAAAATAGAAAATCTAAATTAAATTTTAATTTAAACGTAAAAAATAAAGGGACTGGCATAATACACCTATCCCCAACAAACGGTTTTGATGATTTTGTTATATTTAGTGGAACAAAAAATAAGAAAAGGGTTTTAATAAATATTATATCAAATAAAGGTTTTTTTTATAAAAAAATATTTAAATATAAAAATTTAGAAGAAATTAATAAAATTATAATAAATTTTTTAATAAAAAATAATAAAATTTTTAATATAAATATTATAAATCATAAATATATGTATTGTTGAAGGCATAATAAACCGGTAATATATAAAATTGTAAATCAATGATTTATAAAAAAGATTTTAATAAATTTTAAAAAAATAAAATTTTTTCCAAAAAAAAATAAACAAATTTTTAAAAAAACTATAAATACAAAAGATTGAAATATTTCTAAAAAAAGAAAATGAGGAACACCCCTTACTTTTTTATACCATAAAAATAATTTTAAAAAAAATATAAAAATTATTAAATTTATAAAAATAATTTCAAATTATATAAAAATCTATGGAAGTAAAATATGATATATATTAAACTTAAAAGACATATATAAAAATAAAAATATATATTTTAAAAAAATAGAAGAAACTATAGATGTTTGATTTAATTCTGGATGTACAAATTGAAATATATTAAGAAAAAAATATAAAAAGTTTTTAAATTTTCCAGCAGACATGTTTTTAGAGGGGCAGGATCAATACAGGGGGTGATTTCAATCTTCAATCTTGATATCAATAATGCTTAATAAAGAAAAACCATATAAAAATTTAATTGTTCATGGTTTTGTAATAAATTTTAATAAGGAAAAAATAAGCAAATCTTTAAAAAATTATAAAAGCTATAAAAATTTAACTAATTATTTAGAACAAGATGTTATTAGAATATGGATTTGTAGTTCTGATTATTATAAGAATTTAATTATATCAAAAGAAAGTGTTGAAGAGAGTATTTTAACAAATAATAAAATAAAAAATTTTATAAAATTTATTCTTTCAAACATTATTGATATGAAAAAAAAAAAAATAAAATATAAATATATATTGATTTATATTTTAAAAAGATATTATAGAAAAATAATAAAAAGTTATAAGTACTATAACTTTAAAAAAGCATTTAAAAAAGTTAAAAATTTTATAAAATATTTTAATGAAAAAATTTATTTTTTGAAAGATTGTCTTTATTTGGAGAATGTAAATTCTGAAAAAAGAAAAAATATTCAATTATTATTTTATTTAATTTTAAAAAATTTTATAAAAATAATATTCCCTATAAACTGTTATTTATCTGAATATTCTTGAAATAAAATTTATTACAATAAAATTTTAATGATAAATAATTTTTTTTTTTATTATAAAAAAAAAATTAATAAATTAGAAGAAAAATTTTATAAAATATTCGAAAAAATAAAAAATAAAAAAAATATAAATTTAAATGAAAATGTTAAGATATTTTTTTATTATAATAAATATAAAAATATAAAATTTTTAAAAAATATTTTTTTATATTTAAAAATATCAAAAAATTTAAAGAAGATGGTGAGGGGGGTTTTAATAAAAATTTTAAAAAAAAAAAAATGTATAAGATGTAAATATAAAATAATTAAAAAAAATAAAAAAAATATTTTATGCAAAAAATGTTTTTTAATTATATTCAAACAAAAAATAGAGCCGATTTAGCTTATTTGGTAAAGCAATTGATTTGTAATCAAAAGATGGTAGGTTCAAATCCTATAATCGGTATTGTTTTTTTAAAAAAAAACCATATTTTATTAATATTTTTTTTTTTAAAAAAATATTTTTTTTATTTTTTTTAATTTTATAATATTTGATATTTTGAGTGTTAAGAAAGCAGTGTATAATATTGTAAAACATTAAAAATGTTATTTTCAATTTATTTGTTTTACTATTTCTATTTATAAAAGAATAAGATAAAAAAATATAACTTTTTTTATAATAATTAAAAGTTAGACAATCCGTTATATTATTTTTAAATTTATATTTTTTATTTATTAAATAAATATCAAATAAATTAACAAAATTTATAAATATTAATATTTTTTTAAAAACACTAACATTTAATAATTTTAAAAATAATTTTTTATAAAATATATTTTTTAAATTGTTATTATTAAAAAAAAGCATTATTTATTTAAAAAATTAATCTTTAATGAATACTTGAAAAAAAATAATTATTTATTTTTTTAAAAAATTTTAATCTTAATAAAATATTTATTTTAATATATTTAAATCTATATATAAATAAAATAATTCTTCCGCAATAATAAATAAAATATAATTTATTGCTTAATAAAAAAATATTTTTTAATATACAAAAAAATATTTTATTTATAATTAACTTATTTATATAATAAATATTATTTTTTAATTTTAAGTTTAATTTTAAGATTCTTTTTTTTTTTAAAATTAATTTTAAATTATTAAAAAAAAAAATTGAATTAGTATATGATCTTTTATTATAAATAAATACATAACTTTTGTCGAATAGAATTTTTTCTATAGAAATTAAAGTTTTATTAAAAAATTTATTATTTTCATCAGGAAAGCATATAATTATATCTGTATTAAAATTAAATAAAGGTAAAAATTTTTTTATATAATAAATTAATTTTTTATAAAAATTAAATTTATAATTTCTATTCATAATAGTTAAAATATAATTAGAGGCTGATTGCAAAGGCAAATGTAAATTATCTATTTTTTTATAAAATTTTAAATTCAAAATTAAATACTTAAAATTTGAAGTAATATAATAAAATTTATAATTATTAAATATTTCATAAGATATTTCTAATAATAAATAAAAATTTATAAGTTTATCTTTTAAAAAATATTTATAAGAATTAACATTTTGACCTAAAAAATAAATTTCTTTGATATTTAAACTTAATATAAAAATATCTTTTAATATTTTTAAAATATTAAAATATATTTCTCTTCCTCTAGCATATGGTATGATACAATAAGAGCAATATTTATTGCACCCCTCCATTATAATTATATTTAAATTATTTTTTATAAAATTTAAATTTTTAAATTTATTATAATAATTAATAAAAATAATTTGTTTGCATTTATAAAAATAGTACATATATATTAAATCTAATAAATAAAAAATAGAATTAGAATTTAATATTATATTAATATAATGTTTTAAAATAAAAATATTAAAAAATATATTTGAAGAACAACCTGTTAAAATATTTAAAAATTTAAAATATTTATTTTTTTTTAAAAAAAAAAATATTTTTTTTTGACAAAATTCCCTTACAGAACATGTGTTTATTACTAAAATTTCGAAACTTAAATTTTTTATAAAAAAAAATTTTTTTTTTAAAATTTTTATTAATTTATTTGAATCATAATTATTTATTTGACAACCAAAAGTTTTTATAAAAAATTTCATAAAATGAAATATAATAAAAAATTAATAAAAATAATTTTATTACATGAGAATAAAAACTATAATTTAATTAAAATTTATAAAAATAAAATAAAAAATTTATTTGTAATAAATAAAGTTAAATTTTTTTTTATAAATAAAATAATATACAATTTTAATAAATTTATAAAAAAAAAAATTAACAAATTTAAAATAATTCCATTATTAATATGAAAATCTTTTCATATTAAATCTATAAAAAAAATATTAAAAAATTTATTAAAAATAAATAAAAATTTAAAAATAAAATTATTTAAAAACTTGGGAAATCTTAAAAATTTTAAAAAAATAATAAATTAAATAATTAAAATTTTAAAAACATAAAAAAATTTATCAAATTTATAAAATTTAAAAAATTATTTAAAATTAAATATTTTGGGTATTTAAAAAATAAAAAATTATTATATATTTTTAATTTTGAAATATCATAAAAATTAAAAAAAAAAAAATGCTCTGAATAAAAATTAGAAATTTCACATAAAAAAATATAATAAATATCAAAATTAAAAATCAAATAATCAATAAAATAAAAAATATTATTATTTATCATATAATAAATAATAGTTTTATTTAAAAAACATTTAGAAAATTTAAATATATTTATATTATTTAAATATGTTATAAAAATTATATTAGATAAATTTATTCTATAAGTTAAAAAAAAATTTAAAATATTTAAAGATGATATTGATGTTGTGATACCAGTTATTATAAAAAAGAAATATCTAAAAGATTTTATATTGATTATTTCACAGTTTATTCTTCCATAAAAATTAATATCTCCGGACTTAAAACGAGAAATTATTAAAAACTTTTTTAAAGATAATTTATATTTTAAATAAAAAGTTTTCTTAAATATTGATTTTTGATTAAATTTTTTTCCTATAATTATTTTTTTTGAAAATAAAGGCAAAAAATTTAAAAAATTTATATTTAAAATAGAATCATAAAATATAATTTTTGAAATAAAAAAAATATTAATAAACTTAAATAAGATATAATTTAAGTAATTTAAACCTAAACCTATTATAAATATTATAAAATATTTTATAAATGTAAACCGCACTCCTTTTTGCTACTATTAAAAGACTCCCACCACCACCTTCCGGTTCTTATGTTTTCTTCTATAAAAACCTTTCTAGTGCATGGCTCACACCCTAAACTTGAGTAGCCGTAATTATAAATATAGTTTGTTTTAATATTAAACTTTTCTATAAAATAAAAAATATCTTTATAATCTCAAAAATATAATAAATTATATTTTATAATTTTTCTAGAATTATCAAAATTTAAATTTAAATTATCAACCCCACCCCTACTGTACCTTTGCCCAGTGATTATGATATCAAAATTGTAAATTATTTTATTGTATATTTCTATTTTTCTTATAAGACAACAAATTTTTCTTAATATTATATTATTATAAAATGAATTTAAATTATATTTTTTAATATATTTATTAATTAAAAATAAATTAGGAAAAAACGTATTTATTTTTATACTATATTTTTTTTTAATTTTATTTATAAAATTTATAAAATTTAAAAAAATTTTACCAGTATTTAAAAAAAAAATATCTATATTAGAAATTTTTTTTAAATAGAAAAAATACAATATAAATAAATCCTCAAAACTTAAACTATTTGAAAAAATTATTTTTTTAAAATTAAATATTATATATTCAATTCTAAAATTAAAATTTAAAATTTTTAAAAAAAATGGATTAAAATCAGAAAAATATTTTTTTTTCATAAAAATTAAAAATATAAATTATTTTTTTTTAAAAATATATTTTTATTAATTATAAAATAAAAATTATTAAAAAAATTTATATAATTTATTTGATATAAATTCAAATAACCAATTATAAAAATTTTATATTTTAAAAAATATGTATTTATTATTATATTTAAAATGCTAAAAAAAAAAAAATTATTAAAAGTGTTAAAAAATAAAAAAATAATTTTATTATTTTTTATTAAAAAATTTTTTTTTAAAAAATTTATATTTATTCAAAAATACTTATTTAATGAATCAAAAAAATAAAATATAAAAAAATTAAAAAATTTTTTTAAAAAATAATAATTTAAATTTCAAAAAAACTTAAATTTTAAAGTATAAAACATTTTTAGATTTTTTATACTTTAAAATTTAAGTTTTTTTGAAAATTAAAAAAATAATAATAATTATTAAAAAAAATTTTTTTTTCTTTTATTAAAATATTTTTTAAAATTTTAATTAAATAAAAAATGGATTTAAAATATATAAAAGAAGATAAAAAATTTTTAGAAAAAATTAAATTATTATATTCACTTATATTATTATTTAAAAATAATTGATAAAAGTCACTATTGTATTTATTAACACCTAAAAAACCAATATTTCCAATATGGTGGTGTCCACATGAGTTCGTGCAACCTGAAATATTTAAATAAATTTTAGACACCATATTCAAAGTGTTAAAATCTACAAATACTGATTGTACTATTTTAGATATCGATATTGATTTTGCGTTAGCAAGAACGCAATAATCTTTTCCTGGACATGAAATTATATCCGTTAAAAAATTATAATTAAATATGTTAAAAAAATACTTTTTTATTTTTAAATAAATATTATATATATTTAAATAATTTAAAAAAACAACATTTTGTCTATTTAAAATTTTTAAATTTTTAAAATTTTTAAAAAATAAATATAAAATCTTATTTTGAAAAAAATTAATATCCCCTGGTGATTTATTGTTATTTTTAATTGGTATAAAAATAAAATTAAATTTATAGCTTGACTTTATTCAATTTAAAAAAAAAAAATTAAAAATAATTTTTTTTAAAAAATTATTATTTTCAAAAATAAAATTTTTTAAAAAGAAAAAATTAATTTCTTTTTCATTGATAATAAATATAATTTTATTTGAATAATTAAATTCTTTATTTAGAAAATTAATATAAGAAATAACACCTAAAGATTTAATTAAAATTTTTATTCTAGATTTATATATATTATTTCTAAAACCATAAATATTATAAATTCTTATTAATTTATCAGAATAATTTAAAATATTTTTTCAATGTAAATTAATTAATATATATAAACCCATTAAAGGTGTACGCCCGAGCCCACCCCCAATAATTATGTTAAAAATAATTTTATTTAAAGAATTTTTTTTTATAAAAAAACCTAAATCATGAATTTTTAAAAAAATATCATCTTTTTTTTGATTTAATATAGCAATTTTAAATTTTCTTGGTAAAAATAAAAATTCAAAATTTAAATTAAACCATTGTCTTATTAATTCACTCCAACAATTAATAATTAATAAATTTTTATTTGAAGATGTTATATTTCTAATACAGTTCCCCGAAGTTTGATTAGAATGTAAAAAAGAAAAATTTAATTTTTTTAAAAATTCAAATAAATTTAATAGTTTAATTCAATTTAATTGAATATTAGTTCTTGTTGTAAAATGAAAATATTTTTTATCATAAAAAATAGAAAGATAAGATAAATTAATAAGTTGATCAAAATTTAAAATTCCACAATGTATTGCAATTCTATGCATATATGATAAATTTTGTCTATATAAACCTTGATGTAGCCTTAAAATTTTAAATTCATTTTCATTATAAAAACCTGTAATATAATTTATTAAATTTTTATTAAAAATATTAAATGAATTAATTATAATAAATTTATAATAAAAATTATAATAATGCATAAAACAAAAATAAAACAAAAATTAAGTAAACACTTTAAAATTTAAAAATTTTAATAAAAAATTTATAAATAAGAATATAAAAAATAAATTTATTAATTAATTATATGAAAAAAACTATTAAAAATATATTATGAAAAAAAAATAAAAACCTAATAACCAGATTTGCACCCGAATTAAACTGGAATTTACATATAGGTCATTTAAAAAATATTATAATAAATTCTCAAAATTCTAAAATTTATAACGGTTTTACAAACATACGTATTGATGACACTAATAGTAAAAAGAATAAAATTGTTTATTTAAATAATTTAAAAAAAAATTTAAAATGGTTTATTAAAAATAATGATAAAAATATAAATAAAAATATTTTATATACAAGTAAATATTTTTATAAATTATACCAATATAAAGAAATATTTATAAAAAAAAAAATAAAATTAAAAATATTAAATAAAAATAATTTAAAAATAATAAGAAAATTTAGAAAAGGTTTTTATAAAGAAAAAAAAAAAATAATAAAAATATTAAAAAATAAAAAAATATATAGAATCATATATAGTAAACATTATAAATTAAAGTATAACTGATTTATATATCCTAGTTATGATTATTCACATAACATTTCAGATAAAATAGAAAATATAATATATTCAATATGTACAAAAGAGTTTAAAAAAAATAAATCAATATATAATATAATAATAAATTTATTTTTTAATAATAAAAAAAAAACAAATCAAATAGAAGTTAAAGTTTTTATATTAAAAAATAACGTATTAAGTAAATCAATATTAAAAAAAATAATTAAAAATAAATATATAAAAAATTCAAAAGATATAAAAGTAAAAACATTAAATAGTTTTATTAAAAATAATATAAAATTTAATCATATAGAATTAATATTAAAAAATAATTTAAAGTTAAAATTAATAAAAAAAAAAAATAAAAAGAAATATAAAATTATAAAAATTAAAAATATTTCAAAAAAAAAAATTAAAAAAATAAAAAAAAATTTAATATTAACAAGAAATATAATAATAAAAAAAAAAAATAAAATTTTTAAAAAAATTTTTTTATTAAAAGAAACAAATTACAAATTAATTTATTATAAAAAAAAATGATTCATAAAATATGAAAACAAAAATAAAAAAAAAATTAAAAATAAAAATATAAAATGAATTAGTAAATATTTTAAAAATGAATTTATAAAAATTTTATTAAAAAATTTATTTAAAAATAATTTAAAAATTAATTCTAATAGTGAAAAAATAAAAATAATAAATAAAAAAAAAAATAATAAAAAAATAAGCAAAGATAAAAATAAAAAAATTAAAAAAAATAAAATTAAATTAAAATCTTCCCTATACGATTTGAACGTATAAACCTGTGGCTTAGAAGGCCACTGCTCTATCCTTTTGAGCTAAGGGAAGATTTAAATTTAAAAAAAATTCTTTTTTTTTTATAATTAAAACCTTTAATTATAATCTTTTTATAATCATTAATTTTTAAAAATTTAAATATATTTTTACCACTTCAATTATTTGTAAATGCTATCATATTTTTAGCAAAAATAACATATATGTTATTTGTAGTTATTTTAAATATTCTAGCATATTTTAAAAAACCATTTAAATAGTGAATTTTTTTTTGAATATTTAAAAATTGTTTAATACCAAGAAAAATTCTATTTTTAATTTTATCAATTTTTAAAACTACAGCAATAATCGATTGATTAATTTTAAAAAAACTATTTAAAAATCTATATTTACCTCAAACAATATTTCTAGAATATATTATACAATCAATATAACCTGTATCTATAATAGCGCAATAACTTCTTATTGTTTTAACAACACCTTTTAAAATATCACCAATTCTTATATTATTAAAAAAAATTTTTCTTTTTATATTAATAACCCTTTCAATTAAAGTTTTTCTAGATAAAACAATATTTTTTTTTAATCTATCAAAATTAATTATAGAAAAATATAAATATTTATCAAGATAATAAAAAATATTTAATATTTTTTTATCAGAACAAGAATGGGGAAGAAAACATTTAAATCCATCTATAAGAACATTGTAACCTCCTTTTATTTTTTTAAATAAAACACCTTTTAATATGTTATTTTTAACTTTATATAAAATTTTAAAAATTTTATTTCAAAAAATAAAATTTAAAAATTTTATTCTAGAAGATATTATTCTATTAAAATTATTTTCTGAATTAATTAAAAAAATTTCAACATAATCACCCTTTTTAACACTTAAAGTTTCTTCACTTGTAAATTCTTTTTTTTTTATAGAGAATTCTGACTTTAAATTTCCGTCAAGTATGATAAACTTCTTTTTTATGTCTAAAACTTTAGCTATAAAAATTTTTTTTTTATATAAATTTTTAATAAGAGGTTTATTTTTTAAAAAATTTAAAAAATTTAAATGATTTTTAATAACCATCATGAGTAAAAATAATATTTTAAAAAAGTTTTTTTAAAAATTTCAGGTAAAATATTAAAAATAAAAAATATAAAAAATTTTACTATTTTAAAAATAAAAAATATAAAAATTTTAAATATTAAGGTAAAAAAAAATATAAAAAATATAAAAAATTTAAAGATTGGAATAATAATAAAATTGAAAAGTAAAATAAAAAAAATAAAATGAATATTTATTAAAATTTTATCAAAAAAATTATAAAATAGATACAATAATATTGCAATTTATATTATATAATTGACAAGATAAAATATAACTTAATTTTAGCGAACTTATTTCAAAAAAAGAAAAACCTTCATTAATAAAAACAGAGCATGATAAACATTTTCCAAAACCCCCACAATTGTTATCTATATTGATATTGTTTTTTATTAAAAATTCACATAAATTCTCTTTATATAACTTTTTAAATTTTAAAATTTTACCATATTTGCAAATTTTTTTATTAGGCAAAATTATTATTTTCATATTTATTTATAAAAAATAAATTATATAACTGTTCTTATAAATACAAAATTGTAAATTTATAATATTTTCAACCAAAACGGAACAATGAAATTTTAAAATAGGTAAATTTAATTTGTTGGAAATATGAAAATTTTTCAAATAAAAAATTTGATAATAAAATTTATTAAATATGTAATAAAAAACTAAAGAAACAGAAGAAATAGCTGACCCACACCCGTATATTTTATATTTCAATTTAAAAATAAAAATATTAAAATAATTGTAAAGAATTTGCAAATATATGATATCACCACAAGAGTAACTGCCAATATAGTTACTACCTAGATTGTTTGAATTATTAGAGAATAAGTTTAAATTTTTATAGAAATTATATTTAAATAAAAATAAAATTTTATTATTATAAGACATTTTTTATATAATTAAAAATGGTGAAAGTTTTCTTAATTTATAAATATTAAAATATAAAAATTTTAAAGAAAAGTAAATATCGGTTAATTTATTAAAACGACCAAATGTAAATCTAATAGAGCTATTTATAAAATTAGAATTTTTTAAAAATCTAAGTACATGTGAGGATTCTAAAGAATTGGAAGAGCATGCTGAACCCGTTGATAAAGATATATTATTTATAGATATTATTAAAGATTCACCTTCAATAAAATTAAAACTAATATTTAAATTTTGAGGAATTCTATATTTTATATCGCCATTTATATATATAGAATCTATTTTTAAAAGCTCTATTAAAAAAATATTTCTTAAATTTCTAATTTTTAAATTTTCAAAAAAAATTAATTTTTTTATCAAACTAATACATCCGTAAAAACCGACAATCGAAGATGTTTGAATTGTACCGGATCTTAAATTATTTTCCTGCCCACCCCCATGAAAAATAGGTTTAAAATATATATTTGATTTTCTTCTAATATATAATATTGAGACGCCTTTAGGTCCATACATTTTATGGGATGATATGGAAGCCATATCAATTTTTATGTCTTCGAAATTAAATAAAATTTTACCTATAGCTTGTGAACAATCTATATGTATAACAATTTTATTTAATTTACAAAATTTAGATAAAAATAAAACATTTTGAAAAATACCTATTTCATTATTTATATAAGATACAGTTAAAAGTATTATTTTTTCTTTTAAAAAATTATTTAAGTTATTTAAATCTATCAATCCATTGTTTTTTAATTTTAAATAAATAATATTAAAACCCTCCATTAAAAGATAATTTAGTGATTTTAATATAGATTTATGCTCAGTTTTAATACTTAAAATGTATTTACTTTTATTTTTATAGAATAAAGAATACCCTTTAACGGCTAAGTTGTTTGATTCTGTTGAACCCGAACATCAAATTATTTCTCTAGAATCACAATTTAAAAATTTTGAAATATTTCTTCTGCAATTTTCAACAATATTATAAGATGTTCAACCAAAAACATGATTTTTAGAGCTGTAATTTCCAAATTTATAATAAAAATAAGGAATAATTTTTTCTAAAATTCTAGGATCTAATGGTGTTGTTGAACTATAATCAATATATATTGGAAATAATATATATAAAAAAAACATAATAATTGCGACTGTAACTCATTGGATAGAGTTTTTGGTTACGAACCAGGATGTAACAGGTTCAAATCCTGTCAGTCGCAGATGAAGGTGTGGCAGAGAGGCTTATTGCGTTTGACTTGAAATCAAAAATGTTTTTAAAAACATCGTAGGTTCGAATCCTACCGTCTTCTAATATGATATAAAATAGCGAAGGTAGGATTCGAACCTACGATATTCGGGTTATGAGCCCGATGAGTTCACCTACTACTCCACCTCGCGATGTTTTAAAATATAAAATTTGGAGTTTTTGAAAAAAAACAATTATAAGAGTTACTTTTAGATAAAATAGAGATATATTTAAAATTATTAATTCCTAAAATTACAATTAAAAATCTATCTAAACCAAAAGCCACACCCCCATGTATTGGGGGTGCATATTTTAAAGAATTTATAAAGAATTTAAAATTATAAGACAATTCAAAAATATTAATAGATATTAAAAGTGATTTTTTTTGTAAAAAACTTTTATCATTTCTTATTGAGCCGCCCCCCACCTCGAGGCTGTTTATTGTGAGGTCATAAGATTTTGTATTACAAACTGTCGGTTTAAAATCTAAGAAAATATTATCAAAACTTAATAATTTTGAAAATAAATTACAATTAAATATATATTTATTGTAACAAAATTTAAATAATAAAAAATTTATAATTCAAATAAAAAAAAAATTAAAATTAATAAAATTATTAATTAAAAAAAATTTAAAAAATAAAATTTTTTTAAAATTAAATTTTTTATTTAAATTAAAAATAATATTTATATTTTTTAAATTAAAATAACTAAAAATTTCAAATAAAAATATTTTTATAAATCATTTTTTAAGAAAAATATTAATATGAAAAAAATTATTAATAATAAATAATAAAAAAAAATTATTAAAAAAAAAACTTAAAAAAAAAGTATAATTTTTAAAGTTTTTTCCTAATAAAAAAAAAAAATTATATAAATTAAAAATATGAAATTCAAATTTAAAAAAAAATATATAATAAAAAAATAATGAAATATAAAAATTTAATTTAAATCTTATATCAGGTTTATCTTTAAAAAAATTCTTTAAACATTGTTTATAAGTAATAATAGAATTCTTAAAATTATTATAATTAAAAATTTTAAAAATAATAAAATTGAATAAAGTTTCAAAAAAAAATACTATATCAATTAAATTTAAAAATGATATTTCACAATCAAGTTGAATAAACTCTACAGATCTGTCGCTTCTATAGTTTTCATCTCTAAAACATTTTGAGAATTGATAATATTTATTAAAACCAAAAATCATTATAAGCTGTTTAAATATTTGAGGAGATTGTGAAAGAGCAAAAAAAATATTTTTTAATCTAAAAGGAACAATAAAAACATTTGAACCTTCTGAAAAAAATCTATTAAGTGTAGGGGTTTCTATATAAAAAAATTTTTCATAATTAAAGAAAAAATTTAAATTATAAAATAAAAAATTTTTAATTTTAATATTATTATGTAAAAAAAAATTTTTTGAAAAATTATTTTTATAATCAAATTTATCAATAAAATAAATATTATTTATAAACCTTTTTTTTAAAAAAAAATTTATATAAGAGAAATTAATTAAAAAAACTTCAATATTACCATTACTTAAAAAATAATTACAATTAAAATAATCTCTTAAAGAAACAACACCAAAAACGCTTAAGCATAGTCCAGTTTTTAAAAATTTAAGATTTTTTTTTTTTTGCAAAACTATTTGAATAACACCAGTTATATCTTTTAAATCCAAAAAAATAAAAAGGTTGTGATGCCTCAAATTTAAAATTCAACCACAAATGTTGACAACTTTATTTAAAAATTTAATATTTAAAATTCCACAATTATCCATTTATAAAAATATCGGGAGCCGGAATTGAACCGGCAAGTCTTTGTAAAAGACGGCAGATTTTCTATCACACTTATTTTTCAAAATGGTGCGCTGGACTATTTCTTTATCAAAATATGTTTTGATATTCTCCGTATAGTCTCTACACCTTCCTTAAAAAGGCTTGGCTCGGTGTTACCTCGTATTTTTTTACAGGGGTTTCGCCGAATTTGAAGAATTCTACTCGCACATCACTATACGGCACCCAAATTTAATCAAGTCTGCTATGTTTACCAATTTCATCATCCCGACAAGGAGATAGCCAAATGGTCAAGGCACTGGTCTTTGAACCCAGGATTGAAGGTTCGAATCCTTCTCTCTTTAAAAATGATGAAAGTGTTGATAGTTAATTTATATAAAAAAAATAATAATAAAAATAAAATAAAAGGAATTATTTATAAAAAAAATTTTAAAAATTTAAGAATAGAATTTAAAAAAAAAAATTATTATTATGATACATTGAAAAAAAATAATATATTGAAAATAATAATAATAAATAAAAGTTTTAAAGTTTTAATAATAGATATTAAAAGGCATCCATATAAAAAAGAAATTATACATATAGATTTTTTAATAAATGATTAAAAAATTATTTAAAATAAAGCCATACAAAAAGGGTTTACAGCCTTTAATTAATAAAAATATAAAATTTAATACTAATGAAAACCCTTACCATCCAGACATAAAAATAATAAAAAATATAATTAAGGAAGTAAAATTTCTAGGAAATAAATTAAAATTTTACCCAGAAGATTCTTCTGAATTAATAAAATATCAAGTTTCAAAATATTATAACATAAAAAAGGGTAGAATTTTCATAGGAAATGGATCTGATGATGTTTTAGCAAATATATTTTTAACATTTTTTAAAAGTAAAAAAATATTATATTTATTAGATATAACATACTCTTTTTATGAAAGTTTTATAAAATTATATAAAATAAACTATAAAATAATAAAATTGAATAAAAATTTTTCAATAAATTTAAAATTTATAAAAAATAATAAAAATAATATTATAATAAACAACCCTAATGCACCTACAGGAAAATTAATAAAATATTTAAAATTAAAGATTATAATTAAAAAAAATAAATCATTAGTTGTTATTGATGAAACATATGTTGATTTTAATAATTTAAGTTTAATAAAATATTTAAATAAAATAAAAAATATAATAATAAACCAAACATTTTCAAAATCAAGGGCGTTAGCCGGTATCAGAGTAGGGTTCGCAATTTGCGGCTCTCATAAATTAATAAAAAAAATGAATATATCAAAAAATAGTTTAAATAGTTATCCTGTAAACATATTATCTCAAATTTCAATAAAAAATATATTTAAAAATAATAATTACTTTAAAAAAATAAAAAAAAAAATAATAAAAAATAAAAATTATTTAATAGAAAAATTAAAAAATTTAAATTTTATTACTATAAATTCTTATACTAATTTTATATTTACAACAAATAAAAAAATAAATGTAAATAAATTAATTAAATTTTTAAATAATAAAAATATTTTTATTAGAAAATTTGAAATACCTAAAATTGAAAATTATTTAAGAATAACAATAGGTAAAACCATAGAATCTAATTTAATGATAAAATTAATAAATAAATTTATAATTAAAAAACTTTAAATAGATAAAAATTAATTTTTTTAAAAAAATCATATCTTAAGCAATAAATTTTATTTTCAAAAAATTTCATTATTAAATTTAAATTAAAAATTGATTCTAAATATATATAAGAGTTTTTTTTTAATACATTTAAACTAAATTTCAAAGAATTAATTAATTTTTTAAATATTATATACGGTGAATCTATAAATATTAAATTATAATATATCTTATTTATATAATTAATATAAAAAAGAGAATTTAAATTCAATATTTTAGAATTTTTTATATTTAATTTAAATTTATTTTTATTTAAAAAATAAAAAAATTTTTTATTTTTTTCTAAAAGAATACACATCTTACAACCTCTCGATGCTGCCTCAAAACCGAGAGCTCCCGTGCAAGCAAAAAGATCAAGACAGTAAAATCCTTTTATATCACCAATTCAATTAAAAAATTTCTTTTTTATATGAAAGGGTGTTGGATTAAAATATTTTATTTTATAAAAATTTATAGGAAAAATTATTTTAGAGTTTTTAAATTTTCCTGAAATTATAAATATAATATTTAAAATTTATAGGTCGTATAGGATTTGAACCTATGACAAACGGATTAAAAGTCCGCTACTCTACCACTGAGCTAACGACCCCAGATTAAAACTTAAAGATAAAATAAAAAAATATATAAAAAAATATAAAATAAAAAATTTAAAAAATAATAAATTTAAAAAATTCTTAAAAATTTATAATAATATAAAAAAATGCAAAAATGATATAAAAGATTTAAAAAAAATTATATCACAAGATAAAGAAATTTATAATCTAGCTACAGAAGAAATAGATTATAAAAAAAAATATATTAAAAATTTAAAAATTTTAATTAAAAAAATATTTAAAAAAAATAAAAAAACAGAAAAAATAATAATGGAGATAAAAATCGGCGTTGGAGGCGAGGAGTCGGCATTTTTTATATCAGATTTAAAAAAAATGTATGAAAAATATTTTGAAAAAATGAAATGAAAGAAGAAAATAATATCTGAAACCACAACAAATATGAAAGCTTGTAAAGAGTCAATAATAATAATAAAAGGTAAAAATATTTATAAAAATTTAAAATATGAATCAGGCGTTCATAGAGTTCAAAGGGAACCAAAAACAGAAAATAAAGGTAAAATACATACCTCAACTTGCAGAGTTGCTGTATATAAAAAAAAAAAAAAAATAAAAAACAAAATTAAAAAGTCTGAATTAAAAATAGAAACATTCAAATCTTCTGGAGCCGGAGGACAACATGTTAATAAAACAAACTCAGCAGTTCGTTTGAGGCATATACCTACAAATATTATTGTAGAATGTCAAAAAGAAAGATCTCAACATAAAAATAAAAAACATGCTTTAAAAGTTATGCAATTAAAAATTAATGAATTTAAAAATATAAAAAAAAATAATAAAAGTAATATTATTAAAAAAAAATTACTAGGAAAAGGCAAAAGAGTTGAAAAAATAAGAACTTATAATTATAAAAATAACACAGTTATAGATCATAGATTTAAAATAAAAATAAAATTAGACATTATTATGAATGGAAAATTAAAAAAACTTATTCAAAAAATAAAAAATGTTATTAAAAAGGGTAATTAATATTAAAAAAATAATAAATACATTTATAAATAAAAAAATAACAAAAAAAATTATAAAAATAATTAAAAAATTAAAAAAAAAATATTTAATAGAAATATATTCAGGAAATAATTATATATCAAAAAGTATAAAAAAATACTTTAAAATCTTCAAAATAATATCAATAGAAATAAATAATTCAATAAAAAGCAAACATAATTTATGAAAAATTATAAAAAAAAACACCAATAAAATAAAAAACATTAAAAAAAATAAATATAATTTAATATTATTAAACCCCCCTTATATAAAATATAAAAATTTAAACTTAAAAAAATAAAAGACAACCTATAAGATCATTAACGGATTTTAAAAATAAAAATATAATAAAAGAAATATTTAAAGTTATAAAAAAGTTGTTAAAAAAAAAATCAAAAATAATAATAGAAAATAAATTTTTTAAAAAATGAAAAAAATAATAATAAATAAGTCTTATAATATAATAAAAAAAATTAAGGCTTGTTTAAATTGTCATAAAATAATAAAAAATAAAATAAAAAATATAATATCAATAAAAATAAAAAAAAATTATAATAGTATTAAAAACTTTAAAATTTATATAAAATATAATATAAATATGAATAATATAACAAAAAATATAAAAAATAAATATATAATTGAAATATGTAAATATTTAAAAAATATACCAAATTTTAAAAATTTAAATAAAATAAAATAAAATGTTAATAAATATATTTATAGAAATATTTATAATATTTTTAATAAAAAATATTAAAAAAAAAAAAATAAAAATAAACATAAAAAAAAATATAAATATAAATAAAGGTAAATATTTAATAAGATTATCTAATTGTTTGTCTTGCCACACTTTAAATGGCGGAAAACCATTTTCGGGCGGAAATATAATAAAAACTGATTTTGGTATAATAAACACGCCAAACATAACATCCGATAAAAAGTGCGGTATAGGAAATTATAATTTAAAAAATTTTATAAATTTAATAAAAAACGGAATATCAAAAAAAAAAAATTTTTTATTTCCAGCTTTTCCTTATATAAATTATAATAAAATAAAAAAAAACGATATATTAAATATTTTTAATTCTATAAAAAAAATACCTAAAGAGGATGTAATAAGTAAAATAAATAAAATAAAATTTCCAATAAAATATAAAAATATAATGGTGGGTTGAAGAGTTTTATTTTTTAAAAAAAAAAATAATAAAAATAAAGAAAAATCAAATATAAAAAGAGGTAAGTATATATCAAAAACTCTAGGCCACTGTGAAATGTGTCATACAAAAATAAACAGAGTTGGTAAAATAAATAAATATTTTAAATATAAAGGCTACAATAAAATAGAAAAATGGTTTACATCTGATATATCAAATAATAAAGGAATTAATAAAAATAATATAAAAGATTTATATAAAATATTGAAAGATGGTATAAATAAAAAAAAGATAATAAATGGACAAATGGTGGAAGTTATAAATAATAGTTTGCAGTATGCAAGCAAAATAGATTTATTATCTATATCAAGATTCATAAAATCTAAAATAAATAAAAAAAAAATATTAAAAATTAATATAAAAAAATACAATAAAAAAGAATATAAGATTAAATATAAAGTTGGAAAAAAAATATATAAAAAAAATTGTAAAAAATGTCATGGAATGTTAAAATTAGGAAATTTTCCAATATATCCAAAAATAATTAAAATTAAAAAAAATTTTAGTTATGAAAATAATTTAAATAATTTATTTAAAAAAGCAAACATAAATAATACATTAAAAAATAAATACTGCTCAATAATGCCAAATTTATGAAATATTAAAAATAAAATAATAATATACTTTATAAGTAATAAAAATTTAAATAAAAGTATTATTTTTAAAAAATACAAAAAGTTTCTTTTTTAGTTTAATAAATTTGTTAAATTTAAAAATTTTTTTTCCTATAATATCAATTTTATTTAAAAATAAAATTTTATCATATTTTAAATAATAATTTTTTATTTTTTTATAAAAAGTTTTAAATTTAGATTTTAAAGATTTTTTATATAATAATCTCTTATCCATTTGATGTATAAAATAAAAAAAAAAAATAAAATATATTATAAAATATACAATAAACTTAAAATAAATAACAAAAAAAAATTAATAATTTCTTTAAGCATGGGTAGTGATTCAAATTTAAATTATAGAGAAATAAAAAAAATGATTAAAAATATAAAAACAATAAATATAAACCATAATTTAAATAAAATAGAAAATAAAATAAAAAAAATAAAAAATAGTAATTTAATAAAAACAAAAATAAAAAAAATTAAAAATATAGAAAAATACTTAAGAGTAAAAAGATATAAAAAAATAAAAAAAATAATTAAAAAAAAAAAAGTAAAAAATATATGAGTATTTCAAAATAAAAATGAGGTTATAGAAAATTTTATAATACAAATAATTTTAAAAAAAAAACTTTTAAAAATAAAAAATAATAAAAATTATATAAATTTAAAAAAAATAAAACCAATGCTAAAAATAAAAAAAAAATACATAAAAAAATTAATTATAAAAAAAAAATATTATTTTTTAGAAGAGAAAGAAAATATAAAATTTAAAAATAAAAGAAATAAAATAAGAATAAACATTATGAATAATTTAAAATTAAATATAAAGAATTTTTCAAAAAATATAATAAAATTTATATATAGAGATGTGACTGAGAGGTTTAAAGTATTCCCCTGCTAAGGGAAAATTCAGAAATGAATCGAGGGTTCGAATCCCTCCATCTCTTGGTATTTAAAATTTTTAAAAAATTAAACATATCAAAATATAAATTATTTAATAATATAATATTAAAATTTAAAAAAAAAAAACTTAAATAATAAAGATGTATTGAGTGTCTAGATATATAATTTAAAAAAAAGTAATTAAAAAAACTATTATATATATCATCACAAATTATATATTTTTTAATATAATTAAGGTGTATACGTATTTGATGTATTCTTCCTGAAAAAATCCTACATTTTAAAACAGTTAAATAATAATCAAATATATTAAATGTTTTAAAACTAAAAAATGATGAAATTGATATTTGATTATTATTAAAATTCTTTAAGTTATAAAATTTAAAAAAAAAATAAGTATAAATATTAAAATTCTCCACCCTTCCAAACAAAAAAATAATATAGTTTTTAAATATTAAATTGTAAAAGATTTGAACAATATAATTAATATAAAATGAAAAATTTTTAGAAACAACAATAATCCCGCTTGTATTTCTATCCAACCTATTAACTAAACCCATTCTAAAAATATAAAATATTTTTTTTCCATAATAATACAATAAATTATTTATTAAATAATTATTTAAATATTTTTTTAAATTATGAATAATTAAATTAAAGGGTTTATTTAATATAAAAAAAAAATTATTTTCATAATAAATGGGAATATAATATAAAAAAAAACCTAAAAAGGTTTTATTTGTTATGTTTTTATAAAAAAATATTTTTATAAAAATATTATTAAAATAAAATCCTAAAATAAGATTATAAAAAACTTTATATTTAATATTAATAGAAGAAAAATAAAAAAAGTACTTATATAAAATATAAATTAAATCAAAATTTAAAAAAATTTTTTTAAAAAAAAAAAAAATAAAACTATATTTAAAAAAAATTTTAAAAATATCGCTTGAACTACAAGTGG
>NZ_CP094197.1:0-12065 GCF_024820135.1 Candidatus Nasuia deltocephalincola | reverse complement strand
AAGCAAACTAACTATTATAAACTTAGATGTACTGCTTAAAAATATAATATTGGAGATAATTTCTATAATAATTTTTAAATAAAGATTACCCTTTTTATTATTAAAATTTAAACCAAAACCCAATAATTTATGTAATTTTAAATTTTGAGTATATTTAGAAATTTTATATAAAATAAAACCATACAATGTAAAAATTTTTAAGTATCCACCAAAGATAGATTTTATAAAATCTATAAAAAAATCAAAACTTAAATCATTACTTTTTTCTTTTCTTGAATATAAAGAATGATTTTTTATTTTAACATATATAAAAATATTTTTTAATATATCTTTTTTTTCATAAAAAATATCAATATAGCTATTATTAGTTGAATATTTTTTTAATTTAGCTAAACATAAAACATCTTTTATAATTCTACCCAAACCTTTACAGTATAGGCAAACTTCAGAAAAAATATGGCCTCTACCTTCACATTTAAAACATTTTTGTTTAAATGTGAAAATTCCTTGAGTAACACTATAAAACCCAGCGCCGAAACATTTGGGGCAAAGTTTTATATCAGAACCTATCTTAAAACCTTTTCCGTTACACTTATCGCATATAAAATTAAGAGGTATTTTAATATCCATTAAAGATCCATAAACGCAACATTCTAGGTCAACATCTAAAGAAAAATAATTTTTATTATCTTTTTTAGAGCTTTTTTGAAATATAATATTAAATATATCATCTAAAGAAGATTCGGAATTAGAAAAATCAGTAAAAGTGGTAGTAGTGTAGTTAAAAGGGTTCCTATTAGAATCATTTTCATTTAATTTATCTTTATTTATTATACGATCATAAGCATCTTTTATTTCTTTGAACTTTTCTTCAGATTTTAAGTTGCCTTGATTCCTATCGGGATGGTATTTCATAGCGAGTTTTTTGTAAGCCATTTTAACATCTTCAATATTTGAATCTTTAGGAATGCCTAAAATTTTGTAATAATCTTTCATAAAAAATCAAAAAATAAAAAATTAATAAAAATCATTAAGACTTATTATTGGCTTCAGAATTTTCACCAACTTTATCTTCATTTAAATTTTCACCAATTTTTTGTGATAATTTTAATAATTCTTCAGTTTTATAATCTATTTCAACTTTTTCTGATTTCAAGTTAGATAATAATAACTCTAATTCATTTATTAATAAATTAACATTATTTAAATAAGAGGGTTCTAATTTTAATTCATAATCTTTTAAAGATTTTTTGGTGTTGTAGACCAACTCTTGAGCCTTGTTTCTAGATTCTGTCAAATCTTTCACTTTTTTATCCTCATTTGAATTAATTTCAGCCTCTTTAACCATTTTATTTATTTCATCTTCTGATAAACCTGTATTAGCTTTAATTGTAACTTTATTTTCTTTCAGCGTTGATTTATCTTTTGCTTTAACACTTAATATACCGTTAGCATCTATATCAAAAGTAACCTCTATTTGTGGTACCCCTCTGGGTGCTGGAGGAATACCCTCTAAATTAAATTCGGCAAGTAGTTTATTATTGACAACCATCTCTCTTTCCCCTTGATAGACTTTTATAGTTACAGAAGATTGATTATCATCAGCTGTTGAATATATTTGAGAATATCTTGTTGGTATAGTAGTGTTTTTATTTATCATTTTAGTCATTATGCCGCCCAGTGTCTCAATACCTAAGGATAGTGGTGTCACATCCAACAATAAAATGTCTTTTCTTTCACCAGATAAAACTTGAGCTTGTATTGCAGCACCTATAGCGACTGCCTCGTCAGGATTTATGTCCCTTCTGGGCTCTTTAGAAAAAAATTCTTTTACTTTTTCAATAACTCTCGGCATCCTTGTTTGACCTCCAACCAATATAACATGTTTTATGTCTGTTATATCTATGTTTGCATCTTTAATTGCTGTTACGCAAGGTTTAATTGTTGAATCTATTAAATCTTCAATTAAAGATTCTAAAGTCTTCCTACTTAATTTATAATTAATATGTTTAGGGCCATATAAATCGGCAGTAATATAAGGTAGATTTATATCTGTTTGTAAGGTTGTAGATAATTCTATTTTTGCTTTTTCAGCAACCTCTTTTAATCTTTGAATAGCTAAAACATCTTTAGATAAATCGACGCCATCATTTTCTTTATTAAATTCATCAAGTATATAATCAATTATTTTGTGATCAAAATCTTCACCACCAAGAAATGTGTCGCCATTTGTGGCTAAAACTTCAAACTGTTTCTCGCCATCAATGTCTGTTATTTCAATAACAGACACATCAAAAGTGCCACCCCCCAAATCATATATAACTATTTTGCAACCCTTTTCAGAAATTTTATCTAAACCAAAAGCAAGGGCAGCGGCAGTGGGCTCATTAATTATTCTATTTATAGTTAAACCTCCAATAAGTCCAGCATCCTTAGTTGCTTGTCTTTGATTATCGTTAAAATATGCAGGTACTGTTACAACGGCCTCGGAGACAGAATATCCTAAATAATCTTCTGCTGTTTTTTTCATTTTTTTTAAAATTTCTGCGGAAATTTGTTGAGGTGCAATCTTTTTACCGTTTATTTCAACCCAAGCATCGCCGTTATCCGCTTCAACTATTTTATATGAGACTGTATTTAGATTTTTTTGAACTTCATCTTCATTAAATCTTCTACCAATAATTCTTTTTATAGCATATACAGTATTTCCAGGATTGGTCACCGCCTGTCTTTTGGCAGGAACACCTACTAAAATCTCGTTATCCGCTAAATATGCGACAACAGATGGGGTTGTCCTAGAACCTTCTGAGTTTTCCATAACCTTAACCTGGTTACCCTCCATAACAGCAACACAAGAATTTGTTGTTCCTAAATCAATACCTATTATTTTTTTATTCATAAAATTTTAATTATATTTTTTAAAAATTAAACTTTATTAACTATAACTAAAGCAGGCCTTAAAACTCTTTCAAAAATATAATAACCTTTTTGTAAAACATTAATTATACTATTATCTTTTTTTTCGCCAATACTAACCACCGAAACTGCCAGATGCTTGTGTGGGTTAAAAGTGTCACCTGTTTTAGGTAAAATAAAAGTTATTTTTTTTTTATTTAAAACACTTAAAAACAGTTTTAATGTTAATCTTACTCCATCTAAAATATTTTCATTATTAGAAAACTTTATATTTAAAGTAGATTCTAAACTATCAATAACAGGCAGGAGGTTTTCTGAAAAATCTTCTATAGAGTATTTATATGATTTAGAAACCTCTTCATTGAATTTCTTTTTTGAATTTTCTAAATCTGCTACACTTCTTAAATATGATTCTTTAAAAAAAAAAGTAGTATTTTTATATTTATATAAATATTTATTTTGCATTAAAAATAAATAATTAAAATTATTTTTAAAATTTAAATTTATATTTTTTTTTACTACCTTTTTTTCAAAATAATTATAATTTCTTTTATAATTTATGTTTTTTTTACTTAACATTTTTAAAAAATTTTTAATAATTTATTTATTTTTTATAATAAATAAAATAAATAAATATAAAAATATAAAAGAAAATTTTAATAAAAAAGAATATTTATTAAAATTAAAAAATAAAAATTCAATTAAAAAAAATATATATAAAAATAAAAAAGTTTTTTATTTTGGTTATATATTATGTTCTAACAAATGTCCAAAATTTTTTAAAAAAATAAAAAATAAAAAAATTTTTAAAAAAAACAATTTCATATTTTTATCAATCAACAAAAAAGAAAATTCTTATATAATAGAAAAAAATTTAAATAGATTTAAAAAAAAAAATATAAACTCACTATATAGTAATTTAAAAAAAAAAATAATATTCTCAAAAATATTTAAAATAATATATAAGTATAAAAAAAATAAAATAAATCATAGTCAAATTTTATATAATATAAATTTTAAAAATAAAAAATATATTAATATTGAAAAAATTTAAATATTAAAAATATTTAATTTTAATTAATTTTTTAAAATATAAATTAAATATATATAAAAATAAATAAATATATATGAATATTAAAATTTTAATTTTAAAAATTTTATATATTTTTTTTATTGTTTAAAGTAAATTATAAAGTATTAAAAAAAATAATTATTTTTTATAATATTAAAAAAAATAAAGTTTAAAATGATTTGATTTAAAAGTTGATTAAACTCAAAAATAAAAATATTAATATTTTTAATTATAATATTAAAAAAAAATAAAACAAATAATAAAATAATATATATAATATTAGAATCTAAAAATATATTTTTATATAAATATTTAGAAATAATAAAAAAAATAAAAAATATGTGTTTAGAAAATATAATAAAAATAAATAAAATTAAAAAAAAAAATATTGAAAAAATTTTAATATTAGAAAATCTATTAAAAGAAAATATACCTATAAATTATAAAATAAACATAAATAATAAAAGTATAAAATATGAAAATTTATTTATAATGCTAAAAAATAAAATAAAATGAAAATATAAAACAAATTTTATATTAATATTAATATTAATAATATTAAAAATTAAATATTTAAACATAATAATAAATAAAAATAAAAAAATAAATATAATTTATAAAATATGCGGTAAAACAATAAATAAAATAAATGTAATTAATTTACAATTAAAAGAAAATATATTAGAATGTTCAACAAAATTAATAATGAATATTATAAATATTATTTTTTTATATATTATAAAAAATAATAAAAATAAAATATAATAAAAATAAAAATTTTTAAATAAAATTCATAAAAATAAAAATAAAAAAGCTAATAAAATATAAGAAAATATATTATAAATAAAAAATAAAAAATAAAAAATTTTTTAAATACTATTTTTATATATTATTAAAAACAAAAGACAGGCTGCAGTATAAATCAAAAACATCCTCTAAACCAAGTGACACTCTTAATAGTGGATCGTTAATATTTAAAAATATTTTTTCTAAAAAACTTAAAGATATGTGAGTTGTTGTAGAACAATTAGTAATTAAGGTCGAGATATCGCCGAGATTTGCTGTATTTAAAAAAAAAATATTATCAACAATTTTTCAAGAATTTATTCTCATCATCTCCAAAGTGCTACCTTTTATTAGAAATGAAAATATAGAATTAATGAAAACTTGTTGAAAATTTAAAATTTTATAATTAAAATAATTAAGATTTCCCGCATAAAATATTTTTAAAATAAATAAATTATATTTAAAAATCCTTAAAAAAATATATAAATTATATATTTGATTTTTCATTCTAATAAATAAATGTTCCAAACTCTTAAATATTATTCAAGCATTAAAAGATGAGATACTAAAACCTGAAAAACGCAAAAAAGAAAAAATATTTAAAAATAAAAAATAATTATTAGTTAAAACTACACCTCCCAAAACTCTTCCCTGGCCATCAAAAAACTTTGTGCAGGAGTGTACTACAAAATTAATATTATAAATAATAGGATTTTGTAAAACAGATGAAGAAAATGTATTATCAACAATAAATAAAATATCATATTTTAAAGATATATATGAAATTATATAAATATCAAATAATTTTAATAAGGGGTTAGAAGGAGTCTCGATAAAAAATAATTTAATAAAAAATATATCATAATAAAAAAAATTTATATTAAAAAAATTTATAAAAATAGCAATTATATTAAATTTATATAAAACATTTGAAAAAAAATTTAAAGTAGAGCCAAATAAATCTATTGACGTATAAAAAATATTTCCAGAAAATAAAAAATTTATAAACAAAGAAACAATCGCTGACATCCCTGAAGAAAAAGAAATGCAGTATCTAGATTTTTCAAAAAAGGCTATTTTTTTTTCCATAATATTAATTGTTGGGTTAGAAAATCTGGAGTAAATATTATAAAAATTTGAAAATTTAAAAAATTTTTCTGCATAATAACAATTTTTAAAACAAAAACTGGAATTTAAAAATAAAATATCTGAGTTTTCTCTAAAAAAACTTTTTAAATTATTAGTTTTTAAAAAACTATTATTTTTAAAAAACATTTAAATTAAATAAAATAGATTAAAAAGAAAAAAAATTAAAATTTTAGATATTATAAAATATATTATAAAAATTAAAAAATAAAAAAATAAAAAAAAAATACGATTAAAATAAAAATATAATAATTTAAATATATTCATAATAATAATAAAAAAAAATAATATTTATAAATTTAATTAAATCGTAATTAAATAAAAAAATATTAAAAATAGATTTTTTATTAAATTCTATAAAATATTTATTTAAACAATTCATTAAAAAACTGTAATTAAAACCATAATTTTTTAAAAAAGAATTAATAAAAATTATTCAACAACTCTTAAAAAATCTTTTTTTATTTTTTCTATCCCTATAGGAATATAAAAAAGATTTTATAACAGATTGTTTAGAAATAGTAAAATTATTTTTTCTTCTATTAATATAACCTTTAGATAATTTAATTATTTTTTTATGTTTAAATTTACAAGAAACACCCCTTTTAACTCTTACCATTAATTCTATATAATATTTTTAAATTTTTTAAAATTATTCAAAAAAAATCTATTTCTTAAATATTTTTTAAAAAATTTATTTTTATTTATTAATAAATGATTTTTTGAAGATCTTAAAAATTTTATTTTAAAATTATTTTTTAAATATATAAAAGATCTCTTTAAAATCGATTTTTTACTTTTTTTTTTTAACATTTTTAGGTCTAAAATTTAAAAATATATTTTTATTTGATAACTTTGGAGAGTTTATTAATATTCCAGAACCAGATATATTAAAAATTATTTTATCTATATTATTTTTTATAATTTTGAACTTCAAAACTTCTCTTCCTTTAATAATTAGTGTAACCTTTACACATAAATTATTACTTAAAAACTTTTTAATAAGATTTATTTTATTTAAATAATCATTATTAGATATAAATAAATGAAATTTTATTTCTTTGATTTTTTTATTTTTTTTTATTTTAATTATTTTATTAGTTTTATTATTTAAATTTTTATTTTTATAATTTTTTTTTGATTCTAAATATAAAAATTTTTTATATTTAATTATTTTACAAATAGATAAATTGTTTTTTGTACCTATTTCAACTAAATCTAAATTTAAAATTTTTGAATTTAATATACAATCGTGTTTTTTAAAAACACCCAAATACTTAGAATTAATATCTATTAATTTTATAATACTATTAGTAACAAAGTTATTAATCTTATAATCCGTTTTCATAATAAAATAATATAAATTTTAAAAATTTAAATAATAAAATTAATTATTACTTATAATATTTAATATAATAAAAATAAAAATATAAATTAAAGTTATACAAAATATATATAAAAATAGACTTAATTGGAATCGAACCAATGGCCAACACTATGTCGTAGTGCCGCTCTCCCTCTGAGCTATAAGTCTTGTTTTTAACAAAAACCTACTTTCTCATTAAAAACAATATCATCGGTAAACTATTATTTAACAATTCTATTCGAAATGTTTAGAAGTTGATCTAATAGAAATAATTATCAAAAATAAAAATATATTTTATCAAACCTTACGAGCAATTAGTATTGATAAGCTAACACATTACTATGTTTACACTTTCAACCTATCAAAGTTTTTATCTTAAACAGCTCTTTAAAAAAAAAAAATTTTTGGGATATTTAATCTTGAGAATAATTTCCCTCTTATATGCTTTCAGAGGTTAATTAAACCAAACTTAGCTACCCGGCAGTGCTGTCAGCCAACAACCGGAACACCATATGTTTGTCCACTTCGATCCTCTCGTACTAGAAGCAGGTCCCCTCAAATATCCAACGCTTGCGGCAGATAGGGACCAAACTGTCTCACGACGTTTTAAACCCAGCTCACGTACCTCTTTAAATGGCGAACAGCCATACCCTTGGAACCTTCTGCAGCTCCAGGATGAGATGAGCCGACATCGAGGTGCCAAACACCGCCGTCGATGTGGACTCTTGGGCGGTATTAGCCTGTTATCCCCAGAGTACCTTTTATCCGTTGAGCGATAACCAATCCATAAAGAATTATCGGATCACTATGACCTGCTTTCGCATCTGTTTGACAAGTATGTCTAACAGTTAAGCGCGTTTAAGCCATTACACTAAAACACGATTTCCAAACGTGAATAACGCACCTTTGTACTCCTCCGTTACTCTTTAGGAGGAGACCGCCCCAGTCAAACTGTCAACCATGCAGTTTTCTAAAATTTAGATAATAATTAAAGTTAAGAAGAATAAAATTTCAAGGATGGTATTTCACGGTTGATTTCCTACAGAACTGGCGCCCTGAGATCATAATCTCCCACCTATTCTACACAAGAAATTTTAAACTACAATACAAGGATACAGTAAAGGTTCATGGGGTCTTTCCGTCTTGCCGCAAGTAGTTCGCATCTTCACGAACATTTCAATTTCACTGAGTCTGGGGAGGAGACAGTGTGGCCATCGTTACGCCATTCGTGCAGGTCGGAAATTACCCGACAAGGAATTTCGCTACCTTAGGACCGTTATAGTTACGGCCGCCGTTTACTAGGACTTAATTTAAAAGCAAAAACTCTAAAATTTTAATCTTCTAGCACCGGGCAGGCGTCACACTTTATACATCTAGATAATATTAGCAAAGTGCTGTGTTTTTATTAAACAGTCGCAGCCACCATTTTTCAAGACCTTAAAAAAATCATAAGTTTTTATGAATATTTTAAGGTGTACTTTTTTCCGAAGGTACAGTACAAATTTGCCGAGTTCCTTCTCCCCAGTTGTCTCAAGCGCTTTAGAATATTCATCCCATCCACCTGTGTCGGTTTATAGTACGATTATTAATAAATAATTTTAGAAGCTTTTCTAGAAATTAAAATTTTTATTTTAAATTAAACTACCTCTTAAAAACAATTTTAATATTTATTAAAAATAAAAGAAATAATTAACCAAGAACTTAAAACTTGGCTAAAATATAATAATTTTAAACTTCATAAAAATTTAATAATAGTATAGGAATATTAACCTATTTATTCATCGATTACGCTTAAGCCTCATCTTAGAATCGACTAACCCTATTTTGATTAACATAGAACAGGAAACCTTAGATTTACAGCGAAGAAGTTTCTCACCTCTTTTATCGTTACTCATGTCAGCATTCTCACCTCTAATATCTCCAAAACAATTTACAAATGTCTCTTCTACGATCTATAGAGAGCTCTTCTACCATATGAAAAAATCATATCCATAGCTTCGGTATACGACTTAGCCCCAAAAATTTTCCGTATTAAAAAACTAAATTAGTGAGCTGTTACGCTTTCTTTAAAGGATGTCTGCTTCTAAGACCACCTCCTAATTGTCAAAGTTTTAAAACATCGTTTAAAACACTTAGTCGTATTTAAGGACCTTAACTAATGATCTGGGTTGTTTCCCTCTCGACAAAGAACGTTATAGCCCATTGTCTGTTTCCAGTGATTATATTTTATAGTATTCGTAGTTTGCTATTTAAAAAGAATCTTTTAGAGAATCTATTTAAATTACAGTGCTCTACCTCTAAAAATAAAACAAAAGACGCTACCTAAATAGCTTTCGAAGAGAACCAGCTATCTCCAAGTTTGATTGGCCTTTCACCCCTATCCACAATTCATCCCCTAACTTTTCAACGTTAGTGGGTTCGGACCTCCAGCAAAAACTTTCATCCTGATCATGGATAGATCACTTGGTTTCGGGTCTATATTTAAAAACTAAAACGCTCTTTAAAACTCGCTTTCGCTACGCCTACTTTAAAAAATTAAGCTTGCTATTAAATATAACTCACTGACCCATTATACAAAAGGTACGCCGTAACTTTTTATAAAGCGTCGACTGATTGTATGTGTGTAATTTCAGAATCTATTTCACTCCCTTAGTAAGGGTTCTTTTCACCTTTCCTTCACAGTACTAGTCCACTATCGGTCAATTTCATATATTTAATTATAGAGGATGGTTCCCCTTATAAAATTTTTAAACAAGATTTCACATGCCCCGTTTTACTTGATTTTATAAATATAAATTTTTAATAATTATTTTATTTTAAAGGACTTTTACCCACTTTGGTTAAATATTCAAAAATATTAAAATAATAAAATATTAAAAATTTATAAAACTTAATTCCTTTTCGCTCGCCACTACTAAGGAAATCTCATTTTGATTTTTTTTCCTTTAATTACTAAGATGTTTCAGTTCATTAAGTAATTTTTTATAACATATTTTTTAAATTATAAATAATATATAAATTAGGTTACCCTATTCAGAAAACCACGGATCAAAATAAGTTTCCCCGTGATTGTCGTAAAACGTCTTTCATAAATAAAATTGCCAAGGCATCCTTTACACACAGTTTATTATTTGATAAATATTTAAAAATTTAAAAATTAGGTTTGGCTGGAATCGAACCAGCACCCTTTGCCTTATCAAAGCAATGCTCAAACCAATTAAGCTACAAACCTGTCCTATTTGCAAATGTTCGGCTAAAAAAAAAATGTTATCCAGCCACACCTTCCAGTACGGCTACCTTGTTACGACTTCACCCCGGTTACAGGTTTTATTATGATAAAAAATCTTCTTTTTAAAAGTTAGAAATTTTTATTTCAAATAAAAGCTACTCCCATGGTGTGACGGGCGGTGTGTACAAGACCAGTTAACGTATTCACCGCAGCATGCTGATCTGCGATTACTAGCGATTCCAGCTTCATGCACTCGAGTTGCAGAGTACAATCCGAACTAGGATTGATTTTTGAGATTAGCTCCATTTTGCAATTTAGCAACTTTTTGTATCAACCATTGTATGACGTGTGAAGCCCTACCCATAAGGGCCATGAGGACTTGAAGTCTTCCCCTCCTTCCTCCAAGACTTATCGTCGGCAGTTCTCTTAAAGTACTTAAAACTTAGCAACTAAGAGTAGGGGTTGCGCTCGTTGCGGGACTTAACCCAACATCTCACGACACGAGCTGGCAACAGCCATGCAGCACCTGTGTGTTAGTTCTTTTTCAAGCACTTTTATCTCTCAATAAAATTCTAACCATGTCAAGAGTAGGTAAGGTTTTTCGTGTATCATCGAATTAATCCACATCATCCACCGCTTGTGCTGGTCCCCGTCAATTCCTTTGAGTTTTAATCTTGCGATCGTAGACCCCAGGCGGTCGATTTAACGCGTTAGCTTCGCTACTAAAAATTTTAACAGCTAATCGACATAGTTTAGGGCGTGGACTACCAGGGTATCTAATCCTGTTTGCTACCCACGCTTTCGTGTATAAGCGTCAGTTGTAATCAAGAAAAATGCTTCCGCCTTTGGCATTCCTTTGTATATCTGCACATTTCACCGCTACACACAAAATTCTATTTTCTTATATTAAACTCTAGTTTAAAAGTAATTTATACATTTTTTGAGTTGAGCTCAAATATTTAATATAAATCTTTTTAAACAGCCGGAACACACTTTACGCCCAATTATTCTGATTAACGCTAGCACCTCACGTATTACCGCGGCTGCTGGCACGTGATTAGCCGGTACTTATTCTTTAAGTACATTCATTAATTTTAATTATTAGTTAAAACTTTTTATTCCTCAAAAAAAGTGTTTTACAGCTTTAAACCTTCATCACACACGCGACATTGCTGGATCAAGCTTGCTCTCATTGTCCAATATTCCCCACTGCTGCCTCTCGTAAGAGTCTGGGCCTTATCTCAATCCCAGTGTGGCTATACATCCGCAAAGAATAGCTACTGATAAAAGTCTTGGTAGTCTTTTAAACTAAAAACCAACAAACTAATCAGACATCAACCAATCTTACAACATGAGGTTTTCCCCACTTTGATCCTTAGATTATTGTTATGCGGTATTATATTAATTTTCATTAATGTATCCCCCATTGTAAGGCATGTATCAATGCATTACTCACCCGTTCGCCACTTGGAAAAAATCCACGTTCGACTTGCATGTGTAAAGCATGTCGCAAGCGTTCAATCTGAGCCAGGATTAAACTCTTAAAAAAA